>QHYO01000051.1:4291-7713 GCA_003224135.1 Acidobacteriota bacterium
GCTGTTTGTGCACGGCTACCCGTTGAACGGGTTCCAGTGGCGGGGAGCGCTCGAAAGGCTGCACAAACACCGCAGATGCATCGCCCCGGACGTGATGGGCATGGGCTTCACGCAGACTCCTGAAACGCAGGCAATTTCACCAACCACGCACGCGACGATGCTGGCAATGTTCCTGGACGCGCTGCATATCGATTCCGTGGACCTGGTCGCAAACGACAGCGGAGGCTTGGTCTCGCAACTCTTTGTGGCCAAATATCCGCAGCGCGTGCGCACGTTGCTGCTGACCAACTGCGACGTGGACGAAAACAGTCCGCCTCCCCAATTCCTGCCCTTCATCGCTGAAGCGAAAAAAGGAACGTTCGTGGATCGCTTCCTCATTCCACAGCTGAATGACAAACAACTGGCGCGATCCGCTAAGGGAATAGGTGGTTTAGCCTATACGAATCCGGAAAAGCTTGAGGACGAGACCATCGAAACTTATTTCCGGCCGCTCACGGAAACTCCTCTTAAGAAGGCGCAAGTAAGCCAATACGCGGTTTCCATGGAAACCAATTTGTTGGTTGCGATCCGCGACGAGTTGCATAGATGGAAAGGTCCCGCGCGAATGGTGTGGGACTGAAAGATACCCTGTTCGGCGTCGAGTGGGCGGAGTGGTTGGGTCGAACACTTCCCGGTTCGCGCGGTGTGCGACGCCTGGAAGAAGCGAATCTGTTTTATCCGGAAGAGATGCCGGATCTGATCGCCGAAGAGGCAGAGATGCTTTGGAATCTTCGGCGGTAGGCAAGCACTGCGACCACCTGGCACGTATCTTGAGCAGTTGAAAGTCCTGAGAAACAGACGCACAGGTCCAGTCCATCCCGCGTCGCGCTGCTGCGAGTAAGATTTGTTCCTCATGTCCTGTGGCCAATTTTGGGTCTCTTGGGCTACGATAGCCCCCCATGCGAACCCTGATCCTTCTTTTGACGGTACTTGTCTGCAGCAGGTCGCCGGCTCTGCAGGGGCAGGCGGCTCCGGCGCCCAAACCCGACGCGGCTCTTCCCTTCACACTTAAGCCTCTCGGCCACGGTATCTATGCCGCCATTGACAACCCCAAAGGGGAAGCCGGCGCCAACGCTGGCTTCGTGGTCGGCGACGACGGCGTCGCTGTAATCGATACTTTCGAAAACGCTCCCGCTGCCCAGGCCCTGCTCGGCGAGATTCGCATGGTCACGAAGCTTCCCATTAGATTCGTCGTGAACACCCACTACCATCTCGATCATGTCGCAGGCAATGCTGTCTTTGCGAAAGAAGGAGCGGTAATCGTCGCGCACCGCAACGTGCCCGCATGGATTCACACCGAAAATCTGAAATTTTTCGGCAAAAATATTACGCCGGAACAAAAATCCCAGGTCGAAAATCTCGCCACTCCGAATATGCTTTTCGATTCGAGCACCGAGCTTCGCCTCGGCTCCGCCGCGCTTCGCGTCGAATTCTTTCCCGGCCACACCGGCGGCGACTCGATCGTAGTTGTGCAGCAGGACAAATCGGCCGTAGTCTTCTGCGGCGATCTTTTCTGGCGGCAAACGCTACCCAATCTGATTGACGCGTCCACGCTTCCCTGGATGGAAACGCTTTCCACCTTCACAAAATTTTCTGCGGAGTCGCCAATCTTATTCATACCCGGCCACGGCGATCCGGGCAATGCCTCTGACGTCGCGGCCTTTCGCGGATACCTTTCCGATTTGCGTGAATGGGTTTCCGGTGCAAAAAAGGATGGCAAAACCAGCGCAGCGCTCGTCGACGCCGTGCTTCCTCAGCTCAAACAAAAATACGGCACATGGCAATTGTTTGAATATTTCGCGAAACGAAACATTGCCGACGTCGAAGCCGAACTTAACGGCACCAAGCGCATTCCCTCCGCCCAGCCCTAGCCCGTCTGCTAGAGAGTAGCCCGTGCCGTTGAGATGTCCCCGGGCCTGGTCCTAAAAGAGGAACGAGAGACTCCTCTTTTGCCGTAACTCTAATGTTTTCAATAGGCGCGGCACGGCCGAATCTACCGGATATACGCATCCGTAATGTACTGCTGCACCATGCGCTGCGTATTGAAAAACGATCCATTGATCGCAATTGCGTGCTGCATCACGCTCAAATATTTGTGCCGCTCGTTGTAATACATCGGCAAAATCACATGCTCGAGTTTGTCATAGAGCGATTCCGCATCCTCGTGATTGTTCAGCGTCTCGTCGCCACTGTGACGCAACGGTCCGATGGCCCATCCGGTCACGCCCTCGATGTGACCTTCCACCCACCAGCCATCCAAAATGCTCAGGCTCGGCACTCCGTTCAGCGCCGCTTTCATTCCGCTGGTGCCGGATGCCTCCAGCGGAAATTGTGGCGTGTTGAGCCACAAATCAACCCCGGTCGTAATCTTTCCGCCGACTTCCATGTTGTAGTTGTCCAGGAATACCACCTGCACGGCTTTCTTCAGCGCCTTCTTTGCGCGGAAAATTTTCCGGATCAACTCCTTTCCGCCGCCGTCTTTTGGGTGCGCTTTTCCTGCGAATACAATTTGAAATTTCCCAGCGTTCTTCGCAATCTCGCGCAAACGGTCGAGGTCGGACAAAATCAGATCGGCGCGCTTGTATCCCGTCGCGCGGCGCGCAAATCCAATCGTGAACACGTCACTGTCCAGCCGCAGCCCGGTCTTCTGCTGTACCACGCCAAACAATTCATGTTTCGTCAGCAGGTGAGAGGACCACACTTCTTCCTGCGGCAAACCAAGCGCTCCGCGCAGGCCGTAATTGTCTTCGCGCCACGTGGGAATATACCGATCGAACATCTGCTGAAACGCAGGCGCCGTCCACGTCACCGCGTGCACGCCATTCGTGATCGCTTCGATCGGCACTTGCGGAAACATTCGCCGCGACACTTCACCGTGCATCTTCGCCACGCCGTTCACGTAGGTGCTCATGTTCAAGGCGAGATGCGTCATGTTGAGGGAGGCGCCGCGCTTCGCCGCTTCCTGCAAATCCGGAAAATTCGTCTCGGCCTGCAACACGCGCCGCAGCAACTCCGCCGAAGAAGCGTCTTTCAAATCCAGAAAACCCTGCCGCAATGGAAAAGCTCGCGTCAGAAATTCCATCGGAAATCGATCGTGCCCTGCCGGCACCGGCGTGTGCGTGGTGAACACGCACTTGCTGCGGACTTTTTCGATATCTTCTCCGCGAATCGATTCTCTGCCAGCCTTTTCCGCTTCTTCGCCGAGCAACTCCAGCGTCAGCAAGGCCGCGTGGCCCTCGTTCATGTGATATCGCGTCAGATCTGTGTGTCCCAGCGCGCGCAGCATCCGCACTCCACCGATGCCGAGCAACACCTCCTGGCACAAACGGTAATAGGGATCACCGCCATAAAGGCTCCCCGTAAGATTGCGGTCGCGCTCGTCG
>QHYO01000446.1:0-2280 GCA_003224135.1 Acidobacteriota bacterium
GGCGACAAAGTGAAAAAAGTCCAGATTGACAAGAACCCGAAGCATATTGGGCGCCGCACGACTGTTGATCTTGGTCTTGTTGGCGACATCAAGACCACTCTGAATGCGCTGCTCCAGCGGGTGCAGGAAAAAGTCGATAGGCGCTTCCTCGAAAAGCACATCGCGGAAACGAACTCCTTCCACGGTCTTTTGCAGCACTACGTTGATAAAGGTCCTGAGATCAAGCCCATACGTCCGGAATTCTTGGCCAAAACGCTCAGCGATCTGGCTTCTGACGACGCCCTTTTCTTCGCTGACACCGGAACGGCTGTCATATGGCTGGCGCGACATATCAGTGGCGGCAGGGATCGGAGGCTTTTCGGGTCGTTCTCATGGGCATCCATGGCGAACGCCTCCCCCAATGCTTTCGGCGCACAGCTGGCATATCCAGGGCGGCAAACGATTGCTCTCTGTGGCGACGGCGGCTACGCGATGCTTGCCCTTGGCGATCTCTTGACGCAAGTGGAACGAAGAACTCCAGTCGTTCAGGTCATCCTCAACAACGATGCTTTTGACTTCGTCAAGATCGAACAGCAAGAGGCCGGCATCATCCCCTTCGGCGTGGACTTCAAGAGCCCCAACTTCGCCAAGGTTGCCGAAGCGATGGGCGCAAAAGGAATCCGCATCGAGGAACCTGGCGACGTGCGGGACGCGCTTGCGGAGGCTCTTGCGTACAAGGGCGGCCCCGTCGTCGTGGATGCAGTTGTGGATCCCTTCGCCTTGGCATTGCCATCGCACGTTCCGCTCCACACGGTGAAAGGTTTTACGTTGAGCGTGGCCAAGCAGGTGCTGAACGGCAGGATGGATTCAGTCATCAGGACGATGGAACGCAATATCAGGCTCGTTTGAGCTGTTGCGGTGCACAAGCTTCGATGAACAAGTCTTGAAGAAATTGAAAAGCAAATCGGAAGCAATGGGAAAGGAAGGAAAGAATTCAATGTCATCCGCAAATACAAGAGCAAGGGCCACTAGACCCGCCGCAAAGACTGTGGGCCGTCTGTTTTTCATGGATCTGGCCGCTGGTCGCATCTTTACGTCGAATCCCGACGGCTCCGACTTGAAGATCATCGTCAACGAAGGCCGAAAACTTCCCGACGGCATCGTTGTTGACGTCGCAGCCGGCCACATCTACTGGACAAACATGGGAAATCCCAAGGCCAACGACGGCACGATTGATCGTGCGGACCTCGACGGCACCAACGTCACGAACATTGTTCCGTCCGGCAAGACCTGGACTCCCAAGCAACTCCAGCTCGACGCGAAGAACCGCAAACTCTACTGGTCGGACCGCGAAGGCATGCGCGTCATGCGCTCGAATCTCGACGGCTCAAATATCGAAACGCTCGTGGAAACGGGGCATGGCGATGCCGACCGGCCTGACGCCAGGAATTGGTGCGTGGGTATCGCGATCGATGTGAACGGCGGCAAATTTTACTGGACGCAAAAAGGAAATGACAACGCCGGCGAAGGGCGCATTTTCCGCGCCGGCCTTGAAATCCCAAAGGGCCAGACTCCGGCAAACCGTCGAGACATCGAAGTTCTCTTTGACAACTTGCCCGAGCCCATCGACCTCGATCTCGATCTGGGCAACCGAATAATGTACTGGACCGACCGCGGAGATCCGCCGCGCGGCAACACGGTGAATCGAGCGCCGATGGATGCGGCACCCGGAAAGCGAAAAGAGCCGGAGATTGTCTTTAACCACCTGATGGAAGGCATCGGCCTTTCATTGGATCTCGAAAACAAGCGCATGTTCCTCACCGATTTGGGCGGATCCGTTTACAGCGCCAATCTAGACGGATCGAACAAGAAAAACATCGTCTTCGCCCAGGGAAATTTGTCTGGCATCGCATACGCGGAGATTCCTACGAGTTCCTAGCGCAGCTCCGATCAGTCCTAACAATTACAAGGAGAGAATCATGAGTTCGCCGGCTTCTGCTTTGAAACTTGAAAACGTTCTGTACGAGAAGAAGGGCCCGATTGCCTATGTGACCATCAACCGGCCCAAAGTACTGAACGCTCTGAACGCGAAAACCATTTCCGAATTGCGATCCGCGTTCGAAGACGCCCGCGACGATTCCGAGGTGCGCGGAGTCGTTTTCACGGGAGCGGGGGATAAGTCGTTTGCGGCCGGCGCGGACATCAGCGAAATGGCCAACGATACTCCGCTCACCGCGGAAGCGAAAACGCGGTCCGGCCAGGCGCTTACTGACCTCATTGAAAACCTCGGCAAGCCGGTCA
>QHYO01000446.1:2300-2497 GCA_003224135.1 Acidobacteriota bacterium
GCGAGGTTCGGTCAGCCCGAAGTGAAGATCGGAGTGATGCCGGGTTATGGCGGAACGCAGCGTCTTCCCAGGTTGATCGGCAAGGGCCGGGCATTGCAACTCATTCTTTCAGGCGAAATCATCAACGCACAAGAAGCCTATCGCATCGGTCTGGTGAACGAAGTCGTTCCGAGCGCCAATCTGATCGCGCGGGTTGA
>QHYO01000447.1 GCA_003224135.1 Acidobacteriota bacterium
GCGAACGACTCCTGGCCAAATTTTTTATTTATCAACAAACATGATGGGACTTTTCAGGATGTCTCTTTCCTCTCCGGCATCGCCGCCAGTGAAGACGGCCGCTACGAAGCAGGCATGGGGATTGACGCCGCCGATCTCGATGGCGATGGCTGGCAGGACATCTACATCACCCATCTCGATTTCGAACTGAATCGCCTCTACCACAACAATCACGACGGCACTTTCACCGACGCCACCTTCAGCTCCGGCATCGGCAACAAAGCCATTCTCCTGAGTGGTGTTTCCATGAAATTCGTCGATTACGATAACGACGGCTGGCCAGACATCCTGCAGATCAACGGAGCAATGGTCGATAACGTGCAGCTGTATCACAGCGAAGTAACCTACAAAGAGCCTCTGCTGATGTTCCGCAATTTAGGCAAGGGGCAGTTCGAAAAGATTTCCGACGGCGCGCTCGGTCCAGACTTCAGCCGCCCGATCGCCGGCCGTGGACTGGCTACCGCCGATTTTGACAACGATGGCGACATCGACATCGCCACCAACAACCGCGGCGACTATCCTTCGCTTCTCCGCAATGACGGCGGCAACGCCAATCACTGGCTGGAAGTTCTGCTGATCGGAACCAAGTCGAATCGCGACGGCGTCGGCTCGTCCTTAAAATTAACTTCCGGCGATTTCGTCCACGTCGAACAAGCCAAAGGCGGCATGAGCTACATGTCCGCAAACGATCCGCGCATCCATTTCGGGCTGGCCAAGCGCGCGAAAGTCGATTCGCTCGAAATCACCTGGCCCAGCGGCCAAGTCGATCGCCTCAAAGACGTCCCCGTGGATAAAATCATCGCCGTGAAGGAAGGCGCAGGCATCGTCCCCCACGCCTTCCCCAAGGTCCCCAGCAAATGATGCTGATCTCGCATTCCAGTTTTGTTCGTCATTCCAAGCGAGGCGAGGAATCTCTCCTCGATTGCTCACCCAAGGCCGGCCGCTCGTGACCCTACCCCGCCGCCGTTTCCTCGGTTCCTCTTTCACCATGCTCGGCAGTTCGCTGCTCGACGCTCTCGCCACTCCCCTCTCGAAATGGAAACCCGGCACGATTCTTCAAGCAACAACCGTCCCTCAAACAAACACCAAGTCTCCCGTGCAATTTGTTGACGTTGCCCGTGAAGCCGGCCTCAACTCTCCCAACGTCTGGGGCGATCCCGATCACAAGCGCTACATCATCGAGGCCAAAGGCAGCGGACTCGCTTTCTTCGATTACGACAACGATGGCTGGCTCGATATCTATCTCACCAACGGCACGCGCCTCGACGCGCATTGGCCCGCAGGACAAGCGCCCACTTCGCATCTCTATAAAAACAATCGCGACGGCACGTTCACCGACGTCACGGAAAAATCAGGCCTCGCGCGCACTGGATGGCAAACCGGCGTTTGCGTCGGCGATTACGATAACGACGGCCTCGACGATCTCTTCTGCTGCTTCTGGGGACACAACATTCTGTTTCACAACAATGGCGACGGCACGTTCAGCGACGCCACGAAGAAAGCCGGCGTCTATAACGAAGAAATCCGCTGGGGCGCTGGCTGCACCTTTCTCGACTACAACCGCGACGGCCACCTCGATCTCTTCGTCTGCAATTACATCAAACTCGATCCAGCAAAAAATCCCGATCCGAATGGCCCCGCACAGTGCCAGTGGAAAGGCATTCCCGTCATGTGCGGCCCGCGCGGCCTCACCGGCGACACCAATGTCCTCTACAAGAACAATGGTGACGGTACTTTCACTGACGTCTCCGAAAAAGCCGGCGTTCTAAAATCCGGCCCACGCTACTCCATCACCGCCGTCTCTTATGATTTCGATAACGACGGCTGGCCAGATATCTACGTTGCCGTCGATTCGCAGCCCAGCATTCTCTTTCGCAACAATCACGACGGCACGTTCAGCGACCTCGCCGTCCTCGCTGGTGTGGCCTACAGCGACAACGGACACGAGCAGGCCGGCATGGGCGTCGCTGTCGCGGACTACGACTGCGACGGCTCACTCGACATTTTCAAAACCAATTTCGCCGACGATACTTGCAATCTCTATCGCAACAACGGCGACGGTACTTTTACCGACGTCACCTTCTCTTCCGGTATCGGCATCAACAACGGTTACGTCGCCTGGGGCTGTGCTTTTCTCGACTACGACAACGACGGCTGGGCCGATCTCATGCAGATCAACGGCCACGTGTATCCGGAAATCGAAGGTCACGCCGTCGGGCAAACCTACAAAAATCCGCGCCTCGTCTATCGCAACATGGGCAACGGACACTTCACCGACGTCTCCGCTCAGATGGGACCCGGCATCACGGAAAAATATTCAAGCCGCGGCGCGGCATTCGGCGACTACGACAACGACGGCGACATTGACGCCCTGGTGCTGAATCTCGGTGACCTGCCTTCTCTCCTTCGCAACGATGGCGGCACCGCGCAAAACTGGATCAAACTCAAACTCATTGGCACGGTCTGCAATCGCACAGCGATCGGCGCTCGCGTTCGCGTCGTCACTGGCACTCACTCTCAAATCGACGAAGTCCACAGCGGCTCGAGCGTCATGTCCCAATCCGATCTCCGCCTCCATTTTGGGGTCGGCAAATCCCAAATCATCGACCTCATCGAAGTAAAATGGCCCACCACGCAAAAAATCGAGCGCTTCACCAAGGTTCCCGCTAACCAAATCCTAACCATCCGCGAAGCCCACGGCATCACTTCCACCTTCAAACCAAAATCGAAATAACCTCGGTTTAAACTTGATGTAGGGGCCTAAGGATGAATGCGCGCCGCAAAGCCCCCGCCCGACGCAAGATGGATCTTCAGCTTCTTACCCTTGTTGACCTGTGTCGTCGTCTTTTTGTAGTCGCTCGCCATCCGCTCCGAGTTCACTCCATC
>QHYO01000444.1 GCA_003224135.1 Acidobacteriota bacterium
CCAATCGATACGTGCCTGTTCCTGTGCGGCGCGCTGACCTGCCGCGGTTTTTTCGACGACAAGGAAATTCAAGGGCTGGCGACGGAATTCTACGAGCGAATCGATTGGACGTGGGTGCTGCATGGCGGACCGACGCTGGCGATGGGATGGTTGCCGGAACAGGGATTTTTGAAATCGAGATGGGACACCTACAGCGAAATGATGATGATGTATTTGCTGGGTTTTGCGTCGCGAACGCATCCCCTGACGCCGTCGGTGTGGAACGAGTGGCAGAGGCCGCGCTTTGAGTTCGACGAAATTGTCTATGTGGGAGCGCACGCGCCGCTGTTCGCGCATCAGTTTTCGCACGCGTGGTTCAATTTCCGCGGGATGCACGACAAATACACGGATTATTTTGCGAATTCGATTGTGGCGACGCGGATACACAAAATGTGGTGCATCGAACTTGCGCAGCGATTTCCGGACTACGCGGATGATCTGTGGGGAATCACGGCATCCGATTCGGAGCATGGATACGCAATATGGGGCGGGCCACCTGCAATGGGCAGAATCGATGGGAGCATCGTTCCGTGCGCGGCGGGCGGTTCGCTGGTATTCATGCCAAAGGAATGCATTCGGGTACTGCAAAACATTCGAGAGAAATTTGGGAAGCGCATCTGGAAAAAGTACGGGTTCGTGGATGCGTTCAACCCGCTGACCGGCTGGGCGAGCTCTGACGTGCTGGGAATCGACGCGGGAATTACGCTCCTGATGGCCGAGAATGCGCGCAGCGGATTTGTGTGGGAACAGTTTTCGAAAAATCCTGAAGTGGCCAAAGGCATGGATCTCGCGGGATTTGAGCCGAACGCGAAGAGCTGAGGCTTGCCGGTAACGGGACGGGTGTGCCAGACTTCCGACGCAGAGCCTCCCCAACTTCCAGTACAAAAACAACCGAGAGATCTGCCGAGGGCGCAATGGAGCGAGCTGTGCCTGCAGCAATGTTCGTGAACCCGGCTGCAGGACGCGGCGGCGCGGGGCGCAAGGTCGCGGGAGTACGGGCCGCGTTTGCGCTACGAAATTATCCGGTGAAGATTGTGGAGACGACCTCGGCGGAAGAATTCGGGAGCAGTGTGCGCGCGGCGGTCAGCGAAGGCTGCTCGACGTTGATTGCCGTGGGCGGAGACGGGACGCTGCAGCTGCTTGCTCGCGAAGCGCTTGGCCGCGCGGCGCGCATCGGCGTGATTCCCGCGGGCGGCGGAAATGATTTCGCCTCAGCCTTGGGCATCCCAAAAGATCTCGAGGAAGCAGTGGATGTGATTGTCCGGGGGAAAACCCGTGCCGTTGATGCCGTGCGAGTGCGCACTGGAGCCGGCACGACGACCGAGCAGAACGCCATCTATCTAGGTGGCGGCGGGCTGGGGCTGGATGCGGAGGCGATCCGACACGCGAGCGGAAGGTTTTTAATGTGGCCGGGGAGATTGCGTTACCTGGCATCGGCAATTGCGGCGCTGCGCGGATTTAAGGGAGTGCAGGTAACAGCGGAATTCCCGGACAGTGATTTGTCGAAAATTGTGAAGACCGTTCTCCTGGCGGCGGTCTTGAATACGCCGACCCTGGGCGGAGGTTTGCGGCTGGCACCGGCGGCGCAAGTGGACGATGGAGCTCTGGAACTGGTGATGATCGAAATGTCGCCGAAGAGGGAAATCCTGACATGGTTTCCGCGATTGCTGTTCCTGGGAGAATTGAAGACCAAACGGGTTGTGAGGGTTCCTGCAGCAAAAATTACGCTGAGCACTCGGGAAGAGACGTGGTTTCAGGGAGACGGTGAGTTGTTGGGGATTTCACCGGTGGAGATTCAGGTGATATCCAGCGCACTTTGTGTGCTTGGGCCTTAAACGCGAAATAAAATAAAGAGCTGTAGGTTGACTGCGCAGATCCGCGCTGCCAAACGAGAATTACAACTTCAAGCAGCGCCTAGCTTTTCTTCTTATCCAGTTTCAGGTTGAGGACGATGTCCATACGGCTGTCAAAACTGGAAATGTTGCGAGTTTGCGATTTTAAGCTGTCCTTTTCAGCGTACAGTTGCTGCGGACCTGGTTGGTCCGCACGTTTTTGAGGAACACAACACCGGCGGCGACCGGATTTTCGGATTTATCGAGCACCACGCCGCGAACCGTCTTCAACTGCGATTCGTGTTTGGGATTCTGAGCGCAGACGGCAACCCCCGCGAAAAACAGAACTACAGCGGCAGCGACGAACTTACGACGCGCAGTCATGATTTTTTGCCTCCCTGGTGCTGCATGCGAAACACAAGATCCTTGAAGCGGTCGCCGGTTTTGGCATTCACAGGAAGAGACTGTTCCTCGAATCCCTTGGCGCGGACAGTCACTTCGTAATCAGCGCCCATTTTTACGCGGACGGCAAAGTCGCCGCGAGAATTTGAAATCGTCTGCCAGCGGAATTTCTTGTCGGCGGTGCGGCGAATGCGCAGCTCGGCGCCGGGCAAGGCCAATCCTTCCGGGGTGAATACCGTGCCGCGAACCAGAAAATCATTGGAGTGAGTAGCCGTCGATGGAGCTGGTTTTTGTTTTGAAGAGGATTCGGCGGCAGGAGGCGCTTGTGCCGGCGGCGCCTCGGCGGGCTCCTGGGCAAAAAGACCTGTAGAAGTGAAAAGAACCACGCCGGCCAGGAGCGCCGAATGGATGAAGTTGGCTCGCATGGAATGGTTTGGGCCGAGTCTCAAGAAGACGAATTTCACTTCACTTGGATGCCAGAAACGCCTCATCCGATGTATGAAGGTTTGGGCTATTCCTCGTCCTCTTCCTCATCTTCTTCTTCGACGTCCTCGTCCTCTTCGTCGTCCTCATCGTCGTCGGCTTCTTCCTCATCCTCTTCCTCGTCGTCCTCATCGTCGAGGTCGTCAGAGATGGGGTTCAGATGGACAGGATGCGTCTGCGTGACTTCCAATTCCGATTCACACTCTGGGCAGCTCAAGATTTCGCCCTCCTCGACTTCGTCCTCATCCACGTCAATTTCGGCGCCACAATCGGGGCAGCGAATCACGGCACGATCCTCCGTAGAAATATTCGCGGGGCGGAATCCAGGAGAATCGCGACCGCCACCGACCATCGTATTATATACCGCGAATGAGGAAGTCAAAGTCAACCTGTTCGTGAAGAATTGCTGCGCTAGCGTACAAAGCTAAGAATCGCAAAAGCGAT
>QHYO01000445.1 GCA_003224135.1 Acidobacteriota bacterium
ATTTCGGAACTGATGCATTACTTCATCGTCGACCGTGAATTCGTGCGTGACGGTAGGTCTGCTACCCAGGTAGAAACGCGTGAAGCCGCCAACACCCGCTTCCGCCGGATAAAAAACATCGCCGCGGAAAAGTTCCTGCGCAAATTTTGTATATTTCGGAGAAGCCACGATGATATCCGGCGTGATACCACCACCGCCGGTAACCTGCCGTCCGCTGTCCGTCAGTTTTATTTCCGTCGGATGTTCTGGGACCTTGCGCTCGTAGTGATATTCGTACAGCGATATAGTCTTGTAGTCGCGCTGAATCAGCCGGCCACTCGGTGTGTAGTAACGGGCGGTGGTCAGCGCAAGGCCGGTGTTCTCGCTGAGCGGAGTCACCGTTTGCACCAGTCCCTTGCCGAAAGTTGTTTCGCCGACGATAAGCCCGCGATCGTGATCCTGCACTGCGCCGGACACGATTTCGGTTGCGGAGGCGGAATTGTTGTTCACCAAAATCACGAGAGGAATCGTCACACCCTGATTGCCGCGCACGGCATAGTAGCGGCGTTCGGGGGAGGTCCGCCCATGATGCGAAACGATCAGCTGATTTTTCTCCAGGAACATGTCGCCAACCGCGACCGCTTCATTCAGAAGGCCGCCCGGGTTTCCGCGCATATCAAGAATCAAGCCATCCAGATTGCTGACGCTCAGTTGTTTCAACGCCTCTTCGATTTCGCGATCCGTCGTTTCGTTAAACGAAGACAGGCGCACGTAGCCGATACCGGCCTTCAGCAAAAATGCAATGTCAACAGAGTGGCGGGGAATTTCACCACGCGTGACGGTGAAGGTGAGCGGATCCGTGTAGCCTTCGCGCGTGACCACGATCTTGACGACCGTTCCCTTGGGCCCTTTCAGCAAATCGGCAACTTCGCTGGTCGTGAGCCCGTCGGTGGATTTGTCATCCACCTTCACGATCATGTCGCCTGGGCGCAGACCTGCATTGTAGGCCGGCGCGCCAACATAGGGCGCCATCACGATGGTGTGATTCTCGCGCGGCGCGACAATCATGCCGACGCCGTAATATTTCCCTCGTTGATCTTCGCGGAGCAGCGCAAACTGGCGCGCGTCAAAGAAATTCGAGTGCGGATCGAGAACGCGCAGCATCCCTGGAATCGCGCCCTGGTACACCTCTTTGTCCACATCGACCCGCTCGGCATAGTTCGCCTGAACAACATCAAGAACGGTTGTGAACTCGCGGACCGAAGACTGACTGTCCTCGGTGGCAGTGGAAGTGGCGCGCACCGATGGCCCGTAAATCCAGCCAAAAACGGCGGATGCGACCAAGACAGTGAAAATTACAACGACGCCGCGACGATTCTGATTCATCCTAACCTCACGCGACCAAATAGTTTTATCCGCTGAGAGAATTCAGTATAACACGGGTGCGGAAAAGACTGGTTTGACAGTGCCGTGCACCCTTTCTATGATGCCAGAGAGGCCTAACTCGGCTATAAACCACCCCCATGTTCAGCGTTCCCCATCTGGTGATCATCTTCATCGTGGTGCTGGTCGTCTTCGGACCGCAATCGACCGATTTCAAGATGGCATTTGAAGAAGAGATGAGGAACATTGAGCGGCAGGCTAGGGAAGCCGAGTGGAAAAAATCCCACGAAGGCACAGCCGCCAGCACCGAGCAGCAGCCGGCCACGCTCGCGACAGCGGCTGATACCGAGTCGCCGCACATTTTGCCGGAAAGTATTGCTCCGCCTGAGCCGACGATAAGTCCTGTCAGCGAAGCGGTCGCACGCGAGCCGCAGTCAAGTGCTGAGCCCAGCTCTGCATCTGGCGCCGGGTTGGTTTCAACGGACGAGCCTCCCGTTACAGAAGGAACTGCACCGAGCGAGCCTGACTCCGCACAAAATCCGCAGGCCGAATCCGGCTCCGCCAAT
>QHYO01000448.1 GCA_003224135.1 Acidobacteriota bacterium
AATTTACGACCGGCTGGCCGCTCTCGCCACGCAACACCGCTCCACGCTTATCTTCGTCAACACGCGTCGTCTCGCAGAGCGCATGGCGCATCATCTTGCCGAGCGGTTGGGGAAGGAAGCGGTCACCGCGCATCACGGCAGTTTGTCGCGCAAGTTACGTCTGGCAGCCGAGAAGAAATTGAAATGCGGAGAGCTCCGCGCCCTTGTAGCAACCGCATCTCTCGAACTCGGTATCGATATCGGAGCGGTCGACCTGGTTTGCCAGATCGGTTCACCGCGCTCGATTTCCGTCGCTTTGCAGCGCATCGGCCGGGCAGGCCACTGGCGCGGCGCAGTGCCCAAAGGCCGGATCTTCGCGACGACGCGCGACGAACTGATAGAGTGCGCCGCACTCGTGCGCGCAATCCGCCAGGGAGATCTCGACCGCATCGCCATTCCCGAAGCTTCCCTGGATATTCTCTCACAGCAGATTGTGGCCATGTGCGCGGCCGAAGATTGGAATGAAACAGAATTGTTCGAAGCACTGCGCCGTGCGTATCCTTATCGCGATCTTGTACGAGCGCAGTTCGACGAAATTCTCGAAATGCTCACCGAAGGCATCGCCAGCACGCGCGGGCGTTACGCTGCATTTCTTCATCGCGATCGTGTAAACGGCATCGTCCGTGGCCGGCGTGGCAGCCGTCTGGCGGCGATTACCAGCGGCGGCGCCATTCCGGACAATGCGCTGTACACCGTGCTTGCGCAGCCAGAAGGCGCGGTGATTGGCACGATTGACGAAGACTTCGCAGTGGAAAGCCTCGCTGGCGACATCATGTTGCTGGGAAACACTTCCTGGCGAATCCGGCGAGTTCAAGCGGGCAGTGTTTTGGTGGAAGACGCGCAAGGTGCAGCGCCCACCATTCCATTCTGGCGCGGCGAAGCGCCGGCACGGACCGACGAGCTTTCGACACACGTCGGAGCGTTGCGAGAACAAATCAGTTCGTTTGTTCCCGGTGTCGTCTCTGAGCCCAACGGGAAGTCGTCTACGGAGGCTTCCGCTGCGACAAGTTGGCTGAAAGTTGAATGCGGTCTCGACGACGCTGGTGCGGAACAAGCAGTCGAATACATACTCGCCGGCCGTACGGTCCTGGGCGCGGTCCCCAGTCAAGCGACGATCATCGCCGAACGCTTCTTTGATGAAAGTGGCGGCATGCAACTTGTGATCCACGCGCCATTTGGCGGGCGTATCAACAAAGCCTGGGGCCTTGCACTGCGTAAGCGTTTCTGCCGCTCGTTCAATTTTGAGCTGCAAGCTGCCGCGACCGACAACGGACTGAATATTTCGCTGAGCGAGCAGCATAGTTTCCCGCTTATGGACGTTTTTCATTTTCTTCATCCGAATTCTGTTCGTTCTGTTCTCGAGCAGGCTGTTCTGGCATCTCCTGTTTTCACTACGCGGTGGCGCTGGGACGCCGGGCGCTCGCTGGCTTTGCTTCGTTTCCGCGGCGGGAAGAAAGTTCCGCCCAACATTCAGCGGATGCGAGCGGATGATTTGCTGGCGGCGGTCTTTCCAGAGCAGCAGGCATGCCCGGAGAACCTTGCAGCCGGTGATATCAGCATTCCCGATCACCCGCTGATCCGCGAAGTGATGAAGGACGTCCTTACCGAAGCAATGGACATCGAAGGTCTTGAGCGCGTGTTGCTCGACATCGCTGCCGGCACGATCAAGTGTTTAGCGGTCGATACGCCGGTCTCGTCGCAATTTTCGCACGAGATTCTGAACGCTAATCCATACGCGTATCTCGATGATGCGCCACTCGAAGAACGCCGCGCTCGCGCCGTGGAAATGCGTCGCGTTCTGCCGGACGCGGTGCTCGAGGAAATCGGGCGGCTCGATCCCGCCGCCATCGCGGAAGTCTGCGAGGGAGCGTGGCCTGATGTGCGCGACGTCGAAGAATTGCATGACGCTCTGCTCACGCTAATCGCGGTGCCTGCTCCAAGCGACGCGGCGCGAGACGGCGGCAGCAGCTTGCGCACGACGCTCAAGAATTCCGTGCCTTTCTGGGCCTCTTTTTTTGAACAGCTCGCAAGAGAACACCGCGCGGGCGTTGCGAAGGTGGGTCACGAGGCGTATTGGGTCGCTGCCGAACGCGTTCACGCCTTCATGCAAATATTCCCGTCGGCGACGTTCGAAGTGCCGCTGCCGCCTGTCGAGTCGCCAGAAGTATCGCACGAAGATGCTTTGCTAACCTGCGTCACGGGATGGATCGCTCACAGCGGCCCGGTCACCGCCAGCCAGTTGGGCAACGTGCTCGCACTGGCGGTCTCTGACATAGAAAAATCTCTGTTGCGCCTCGAATCGAGAGGCGTCGTTTTGCGCGGTAAATTTAGCGACGCCGCTTCCGGCGATATCGTTTTAGGTTCGACAGAATGGTGTGAACGCCGCCTTCTTGCGCGCATCCACCGCCTCACGCTCGGACGGTTACGGACGGAAATCCAGTCTGTGACTCCTGCGCAATTCATGAATTGGCTGCTTTGCTGGCAGCACGTCGCACCGCGCACGCAGCTGCTCGGCGAACGAGGCACGCTCGAAGCCATTCGTCAGATGCAAGGCTTCGAAGCGCCTGCAAATTCGTGGGAACGCCAGATTCTCCAGCGCCGCATCGCCGATTTCGATCCCAAGGTGCTTGACCATCTTTGCCTCACCGGCGCGATCGGCTGGGGCCGGCTGTCGCCGCACCCCGCTACGCTGGAAGCGCTCACGGACGGAAAGCGGCGCGTCGTTCCCACCAGCGTCGCGCCCATTACCTTTTTTGTGCGCGAAGACAGCGACTGGATGATTCCGCGGCGCGAAGCGGGCGAAATCCAGCCGACGGGTCTGAGCGGGGACGCGGCAACGGTCTTGCAGTTTTTGCGACAGCGCGGCGCTTCCTTCTTTGCAGATATTGTGCGCGGCACGGGCAAACTGAAGGCTGAAGTGGAAACCGCTCTCTGGGAACTTGTCGCCGCAGGATTGCTGACAGCGGACGGCTTCGACAATTTGCGCGCGCTGATCGACCCCAAACGGCGCTCCGGCCAAGGCAGCGGACGAACCGCGCGTCCGCGACACAGTGCTGGTCGCTGGTCGGTGCTTTATTCCGGTGATGCCCACGACCATACTCGGGCGCTTGAAGCGACGTGTTGGATGCTGTTGCATCGCTACGGAATCGTCTTCCGCGAACTTCTTACGCGCGAAACCATTCTTCCGAAATGGCGAGACGTCCTGATTACGCTCAGACGCCTGGAAGACCGCGGAGAAGTCCGTGGCGGCCGGTTTGTCAGTGGGTTTTTGGGCGAGCAATTCGCCTTGCCCCTGGCCGTGGAATCGCTGCGGGCCAAGCGCAAACAGAATCCGTCTGGCGAAGTTACGACGATTTCCGCAGCAGATCCGCTGAATCTCGTGGGCATCGTAGTTCCTGGCGAACGTGTTGCCGCGAACTCCGGAAGCGCGGTCGCTTTTCGCGATGGTGTCGCCGTCGAACCCGACGAACGAGCGCTCGCGCAAGCGAATGTTCTCGCAATGCCTGTGGCGCGCTGACAACCTGCCGTTCGATAATTTCTTCGTCTGTTGCTCCTGAGACGAGTCCCTGAGTTGGAGATTGACGTGCGGATGCCTTGCGGGCCTTGGACTCCGGAGCCTGCGCATCTTGTATATCAGAGCGGCTCGCGGTATCGCATCCATGCTGCGGCGCCGTTCCGTAAAGGCAAGAGTTGTCGCCTGCATTTTGTTTCGCAAGGTATAATTTCACCACGGTGGCACTTATCCTCGGCGCAAGGCTTGAACCGTATGAAATTGTTTCGCCGCTCGGAGCGGGGTTATTGAATTTGGATTTGGGAGTAGGGCGCGAAGCGTCGCAAATCCAGCCGACGGGTCTGAGCGGGGACGCGGCAACGGTCTTGCAGTTTTTGCGACAGCGCGGCGCTTCCTTCTTTGCAGATATTGTGCGCGGCACGGGCAAACTGAAGGCTGAAGTGGAAACCGCTCTCTGGGAACTTGTCGCCGCAGGATTGCTGACAGCGGACGGCTTCGACAATTTGCGCGCGCTGATCGACCCCAAACGGCGCTCCGGCCAAGGCAGCGGACGAACCGCGCGTCCGCGACACAGTGCTGGTCGCTGGTCGGTGCTTTATTTCGGTGATGCCCACGACCATACTCGGGCGCTTGAAGCGACGTGTTGGATGCTGTTGCATCGCTACGGAATCGTCTTCCGCGAACTTCTTACGCGCGAAACCATTCTTCCGAAATGGCGAGACGTCCTGATTACGCTCAGACGCCTGGAAGACCGCGGAGAAGTCCGTGGCGGCCGGTTTGTCAGTGGGTTTTTGGGCGAGCAATTCGCCTTGCCCCTGGCCGTGGAATCGCTGCGGGCCAAGCGCAAACAGAATCCGTCTGGCGAAGTTACGACGATTTCCGCAGCAGATCCGCTGAATCTCGTGGGCATCGTAGTTCCTGGCGAACGTGTTGCCGCGAACTCCGGAAGCGCGGTCGCTTTTCGCGATGGTGTCGCCGTCGAACCCGACGAACGAGCGCTCGCGCAAGCGAATGTTCTCGCAATGCCTGTGGCGCGCTGACAACCTGCCGTTCGATAATTTCTTCGTCTGTTGCTCCTGAGACGAGTCCCTGAGTTGGAGATTGACGTGCGGATGCCTTGCGGGCCTTGGACTCCGGAGCCTGCGCATCTTGTATATCAGAGCGGCTCGCGGTATCGCATCCATGCTGCGGCGCCGTTCCGTAAAGGCAAGAGTTGTCGCCTGCATTTTGTTTCGCAAGGTATAATTTCACCACGGTGGCACTTATCCTCGGCGCAAGGCTTGAACCGTATGAAATTGTTTCGCCGCTCGGAGCGGGGTTATTGAATTTGGATTTGGGAGTAGGGCGCGAAGCGTCGCTGGCAGTCGATGCCGGCTTGGCGGGCCGCTCTGACAAACCCTTAGTGTGGCGAAGCTAGATGCCGAGCGCGGCTGGTGAACCGCCGTGCCCTAACTTGGCGGAAAGCCAGACGCTACACTTTTCGGCTCGCGCGTGAACCTAATTCGGCCGCTCGGAGTGCCTCCTTTGATGGCATAGGATCGCCAGTAGCCGCCTTCGAGACGTCACCGCCTTCTGCACGCGCTATATCAGCCAGCAAGCGTTTGGTCAAAACCGATTTCGGTTGCTTTCGAGTGATATCGATTTTCGAAGCATGACGGTCGCGATGTTTGATGAGCAACCATGATTTTCCGGAACTCCGTCCAAACCCGCGGGTGCGCACCAACACCCAGGAACCACGGAGTTTTTTTCCGCGCAGAGTAAATTTCAAATCGCCTTTTGTGAGCGCGGCGGCTACCTCTTCTTGTTCGGGAAGCCAGCTACCCGTGTCCCAAACCATCACCGTTCCGCCGCCATATTCACCTTCAGGAATGACGCCTTCGAAATTCGCATATTCAACGGGATGATCTTCTACCTGCATCGCAAGCCTCTTTACAGACGGATCGAGCGAAGGGCCTTTGGGAACTGCCCAGGACAGCAGGACGCCATTGAACTCGAGACGAAAGTCGTAATGCAATTGTGACGCGCGATGTTTTTGCACGACATACAGAAGCGACTTGTGAGTCCGTCCTTTCGTGTCGCCCGGAGGTTCGGGTGAAGTTTTGAAACTTCGCTTCTTTCGATACTTTATAAGAGACATGCGTTTCCTTCTGTCGCTCGGCAGAAGCCGAGCATGCGCGAGTTTGTGATCATAAGTTCCTCAAGCGAGCCAGGGCGGTTTTCAAGGTCTGGCGACTGTTGAAAAATTCCGCCCACGGATCCCTGGCCCTGAGACGGCGTCGGAAATTCCCTAGATTGAACCTGGACGGGTCGAGCGAAGGCTTAACGTCGGACCAATCGAGCGGAGTCGAAACCGGAGCATGCGGCTTGCGGCGTACCGAGTAGGGAGCGACGACAGTCTGCACGGAACCATTTCGGAAAGCGTCGAGGTAGACGCGGCGGCCCCGAGAGGCGATCGAATGCTCCACCGTCAACTCGTTCGGATGCGACGATGCGACGCGGGCGACAACTTCCTGGGAGAACTTCAGCACTTCATCTGCCGTGGGTCCCACGCGAACGGGCACGAAAACATGCAGTCCGCGGCTCCCTGAGGTCTTGGGAAACGAAAGTAGTTTCAAGGCATCGAGGGCTTCTTTCAGATACTGGCCTGCGCGCGCCGCGTCCGCGAACTGTCCCGAGCTTGGATCCAGGTCAAAGCATACCCAATCCGGTCTTGGAAACGTCTTCGCGCGACTCCCAGTCACATGGACGGGAATACATCCGAGGTTCACCAGCGCAATCTGAGTCTTTAGCGATCCTCCCACTACATAGTTGGTCGATTTGCGTGGTCCGCTTGCATTCTGGATTCGTTTTGTAGGAGTGTCGGGCGGCATGCTTTCAGGCTTTTCCTTCTGGTAGAAGCATTGCCCGCGCAGGCCATTGGGGCATCGCTCAAGCGTAAGAATTCGGTCTGCGACGTAAGTGCGAAGCCGGGGAAATACTTCTTGATAGAAGTCAGCGAGGTCCCTCTTGGTATAGCCCTCGTCCGGCCAGAATACCTTTTCAGGATGCGAGACCTCGACCGTCGATGTTTTTGCTGTTCCCTTCACCTAAGCCCTCCTGTGGGACCACCTCTTTCGCCTCTTTGTCGTCCCGTAGCCCAACATAGACGGGATGGCGCAGTTTTCCATCTTTGGTCCGTTCCGTAAACGACACTTGGGCAACGAACTGTGGCGACAAGAATGTCGCATTCTTTTCGCCGATGTCCGATGCAAACGGCGAATCCTTCCGAATCAGCCGTTGGAATTTCCGGCGAAGGGACGAGAGCGTGCTTTCGTCGAACCCCGTCCCGACTTTTCCAACATAACGGAGTTTATTCCCGTCGTAGACACCGAGAAGCAACGCTCCGAAATGCTGACGCGAACCGGCCGGCGCCGTGAAGCCTCCAATTACAAATTCTTCTTCCTTGTTCACCTTTACTTTGAGCCATTCCGGAGAACGTCTTTCCACATAGACCGAGGACAGGTTCTTGGCGACGACCCCCTCGAATCCTTTGCGTTTCGCCACCTGAAACGCCTTCATTCCGTCTTCCGCCAATTTCGACGAAACCATCAAGCGGTTTGAGGGTCTCACAAGGTGCTCGAGGATTTTGCGCCGGACGGAAAGTCGTTCCCGTCGAAGATCCTCGCCATCGGCATAAAGGCAGTCGAACACCGCATACTGCGTTGGGCCTTTTCCCTGCTGCAGAAGTTGAAAACGCGAAATTCGGCTGAAGTCGAAAACAACAATCTCGCCGTCCAGCAACAATGTGCCGGGGCCTAGATTCGCAATTGCGCCTACGATGTCTGGAAAGTCTTTTGTGCGGTTCTTGTCGTTTCGTGAAAGGAGGGACACACGGTTGCCTTCTTTGTAAGCCAGAATGCGTATGCCGTCGTACTTCTCCTCGTATATCCAATTCGGTTTGTGGAAAGGTCGATCTGCCAGGGTCGCCAACATCGGCGAAACACGAAACGGGATGATGTCTTTTTTCTGAGTCAAGGCCATATAACGTTTAGCGTTCCGGCGAGAAGGAGAGGGGGAAGGGCCGCTTAGGCGGCCCCTCCGAGTTCGGAATGCTCCGGAGGAACTACTTTTTGCAGGATTCGCTGACCATGGTCACATTGGTCGCATTCAGGTGACCGCGTTCCTTGGCACTGGAATCAACAGTTTCCTTGGCTTTCTCCTTGGCGCCGTGCATGTCGGGATGCCATACCTTACCAGTGACGGTAACCGTATGGCCTACATGAGGCGATAGTTTTACGCCTTTGCTCTGAATCTCCCAGGTACTTCCGTCATCTTGTGTGAGCTTAAACTCGTTCGCGCTGTCTCCTGGCGAAAGACATCCCGTCACCGAACGAGTCTTCGCGCTCTTATCTTCTTCTTGCGCGTTACTGCTTTGGGCGAATGCCGGAGCAATCGCCAGGAAGGAAACCGCAAGCAGACTGAAGGTCAATTTTGTCGTCATCGGAGTCTCTCCTTGTCAAGAGCCGAGCAAAATAGAGGTCCACTTACTCTTCTCCTGACGAAGAAAGCCTCCACCCAGGAACGAGAGGAGACCATACAGCGAATCCTTGAACTCCGGGGAGAATGAGAGTTATCGGCGCGAATCGCTCCTCCGGCCGTCCTGGATCACCTCAACCTACTAGGGAAATTACCGGATAGAACGGCGCTCTTCGACTGGCTACGGTCGGGCATAGAACATAGGAGGAGGTTCCTCATGCCGACACCAAACCGGATAAAACGAAGCCATTGGATTGCTCTCCTAGCCGCAGTCGTCGTGCTCGGAGCTGCTGTCGTCGTTGCGAAAACCTCGCGCGAGCCATTTTCTGACGCTCAGTTCGCGGTCAAGGCCGCGCAAGGTTCACTCGCTGAAGTTCAGCTGGGACGGCTCGCTGCGCAAAAAAGTCAAAGTGAGACGGTCCGCGCTTTCGGCCAAAGAATGGCCACCGACCACGCAGAATGCAAAGCTAAGCTGAAAAAAATCGCTGCGCAGGAGAGCATCAGTCTCAGAGAAGATCTGGACCAGGACGCGAAGCAAAGCTACGAGAAACTCTCGAAACTATCGGGGCGAAATTTCGACCGCGCGTATGCCCAGGACATGGTCAAGGATCACAAGAAAGACGTCGCGGAATTTCAAAAAGAAGCGTCGGCTGGAAGAAACGAAGCCATCCGCACGTTTGCGACAGACACACTTCCCACTTTGCAGGACCATCTAAAACAGGCCCGTGAACTAAAGGACCTTTCGGATAGGAGCGTTACTACTGTACCGGTTCCCAATGCCCCAAGGTAAGAATTTTATGGCCGACCACTGAAACGAAATCATCGGAGAAACTTTCTGAATTGAAAGACACAGGCGAATTCTGCAAGCCGAGCCCAAACAAGAGGTTCAATCGATGGCCTCGAACGAAATTGTAAAATGTGCGCATCCACGCTGTCGATGCAAAGTCGAAATCGAGGAGCAATATTGCAGCGCCGCTTGCGCCTCAAAAGAAACCCAGCGGGTTCCCTGCGTTTGCGGACATCTAGAATGCGCTGACCCTGAACAGGCAATCGAAATACAAGCTGATGAGTCTGAACCGCTGCCGGACGTCCTTTGAGGAAAACGCAGCGCGAAGGAATTTGAAACCAGCTGAGGCCTCGGAGAAGGCCGGATACAGTCAACGACTCGCGCCATGACGATTGGCGCCAGATGAAAAAGAAGGAAGGTGTTTATGTACCCTCGGAATCTCGTCACGAAGTTACTGGATCTAAAAAAAATACCATACGAGCATCGCGTCCATCGAACGGCTTTGACCGCTCAACAGGTCGCGGCAGCGGAACGCATTCCAGAAACGGTCGTAGTCAAAACGGTGGTCGTAAAAGCAGATAACAAATTCGTGATGGCAGTGCTTCCGGCTTCGGCGAAGGTGGATTTACCTGCGCTCCGCGAGACGCTCCGGGCCAACGAGCTGAGGCTTGCGAAAGAGGCGGAATTCTACGGCTTATTCCCGGATTCTGAGCTCGGGGCCATGCCGCCATTTGGCAATCTCTATGGGCTCCCTGTGTATGCTGACGAATCGCTCGCCAGGGATCGAGCGATTTTGTTCAACGCGGGGACGCACCAAGACGCAATCCGGATGAGCTATAGAAATTTTACTCGCTTGGCGGAGCCCAAAATTTGTTCGTTCGCGGCAAAGCGAGGGGCACGATCCTCCTCCAGATGAATCAATTGGCGGGGAAAAAGGCCGGCTGTCTGGGCCCACGCTCTATCTATTGAGCCTCATCATGTTGGGCAAATATCAGCCTGCTGAAGTGTCTTCCATGCTTGAGTGTCACACCGGGTCGTAATGGGTTACTTGCAGCCTTCCCGCCAAAGCAGTGGTCAAGACCGTGGGATCGAGGCGCGCCGGCATTGCTGCCCTCAACGGCTACGAGACGTACGGGCGGGCAACTGTGAGCTGCTTCGCAAGATTGGCGAGGGATCGAAGAAACGGACGCGGATTGCCGAGAACGCGTGAGGCGACCAGTCCCCCTTCGATGGCGGCAACCGCTTCCTCTGCTCGTTTGCGGGCGGTGGCTGGGCTGAGGCCCGCATCGCGGCTTAATCGGGCGAAGACGTCAATCCAAAACTCCATGGAGCGGCGTGCGTGGGCGAGCGTGGAGGAGCTGTCTGCGAGCGTCAGCGTG
>QHYO01000052.1:0-3884 GCA_003224135.1 Acidobacteriota bacterium
CCCAGTCTCGCGGATTTGGCCGTCTTCCAGCACCAGAATCTTGTCGGCGCGGCGGATCGTCGCCAGCCGATGAGCTATCACAAATGTGGTTCTTCCAACCATCAAGTTCGCCAGTGCCTTTTGTACGAACATTTCGGATTCGGCATCGAGCTCGGACGTGGCTTCGTCCAGAATTAGAATGGGCGAATCTTTCAGGATGGCACGCGCGATGGCAATGCGTTGCCGCTGCCCTCCGCTGAGCCGCGTTCCTCGCTCGCCGATTACGGTATCGTAACCCAGAGGGAGTTCCTGAATGAAATCGTGAGCCAGCGCCGCCTGCGCCGCGGCGATCACGCGTTCCTTTTTGACGCTTCCCAGCCCGTACGAAATGTTGTTCCACACGGTGTCATGGAACAGAATATTTTCCTGCGTGACCATTGCGATTTGCTCTCGCAACGACCGCAGCGTGACTTCACGGACGTTAGTTCCATCGATGCGAATCGTACCCGACGTTGGGTCGTAGAATCGCGGAACCAGATTCACCAGCGTGGTTTTGCCAGCACCGCTTGAACCCACTAAGGCTATGACCTCGCCTTTCTGTGCCTCGAGCGAGATGTTTTTAAGAACCGCTGAAGAGTCCGGGTCGTACGAAAAAGAAACATTTTCGATCCCAATGACACCCTGGAACACGGCCATCCTGGGCTTATCCGGCTGGTCCAGCACTTCTTCCTGCTGATCTAGATACGCAAAGACTTGCGTGCTCGCCCCTTGCGCGTATTGGAATTGCTGGTACACCTGCCCAATTCGTTTCAGCGGCATGTACGCGTTAAACATCGCGTAGAGGAATGCCATGAAAATTCCGGTTGTCATCAGGTGTAGTTTGATCTGATCGCGCGCGTAAAGGAGCAGAAGCGGCACCACGATGGCGCCCAGCAAATCCATTAAAGGCGCAGTCGCAGCGGCCGCTCGCACCCAGCGCATGTTTTCCCGCAGCAAGCGTCGCGCGGCATCGCGAAATTTTCGCGCTTCAAAATCTTCCATGCCAAACGCCTTTACAACTCGGTTGCCGCTGGTCGTTTCTTGAATGATCTGGCTGAGTTCGCCTAATCGTGTTTGGCTATTCTCTCCGGAGCGGCGAATCTTACGACCGAACTTGCCAACCGGTAAAACCACGAGCGGGAGTACCACGGCGCAACCAAGAGCCATCTTCCAGTTGAGGTGCACCATCAACAGGAGAAACACGATCAGCGTGAATCCTTTTTGGAAAAGATCGGCGAGGTATTCCGACAGCGCGATCCTGGTCTTTTCGATGTCATTGATTACCGACGACAGGAGCCGCCCGGTTGGATGATGCTGGAAAAACCCGATGGGCTGGCGGAGGATTTTGGCGAAGACGCGATTGCGCAGGTCGGTTGTTGCGGCGTGGCCGACATACTGAATCTGCGTGGTGCCCAAATACTCTGCGATGCCCTTGGAAACAAAGATTACGAGCAACGAAATGCTGAAAATCGGCCAGACGTTATGAAAGTGGGATGGCGGAAAGAATTGATTCAAGTAGATTACGCGGCCACCCGGCAACGACAGCAGCGGCAACTGTGAACTTGGCGACGACGGAGTCAATACATAGTCGATCGCCAGCCGAACCATCAGCGCGACCGCGCCCTCGGCCAGCGCAACGAACGCCACCAAACAGACGCCAATGGTCAGTCGCACGCCGTATGGGCGCACGTAGACAAGCAACCGCTTCCATTGGGGTGAAATCACTGATGCCAAGCTCTTCGCTCCCGCTGAAATGCCCCCGCTCAGATGCCGTTGCTACGCTATTCGCCCATAGAGGGACGTGTCAAGTTTGCTCGGGCACTCTGGACGGCTTCTCTGATTCTACTTCTCTATATCGCGGTGAATGACCTTCGTTGCGTACTTTCGCTTCTCGAGTGCTTTCCGGATCTCTTCGGCCAACATCACCGAGCGATGTTTTCCGCCAGTGCATCCAAAAGCGATAGTCAGATAGCTCTTTCCTTCTTCGATGTAATGCGGCATCAGATAGGCCAGCAGACTTTCCATGCGTCGCAAAAATTCGCCGGTCTGCGGAAACGAGCGGATGAATCGCCGGACTTTGGCGGAGCGCCCGGTAAATTTCCGCAAGGCCGGCACAAAATGCGGGTTTGGCAAAAATCTCACGTCAAAGATCAAGTCCGCATCGATCGGCACACCGTACTTGTAGCCAAAGCTCACAACGGAAATCAGCATCGGATGGCGGTCAGGATTCTTGAATCGCCGCGTGATAAATGTCCGCAGTTCGTGCACGTTGAACTGCGTGGAGTCGATCACGGCGTCCGCCAGCCTGCGAATCGGCGCCATCAACTCGCGCTCGTGTCGCAAACTTTCGCGCACCGAATAATCCTTGCCGAGGGGATGCGGCCGGCGTGTCTCGCTGTACCTTCGCAGCAGCGCATCGTCGTTCGCCTCGATGAACACCAGGGAAATCGGATGGTCTTTGCGGAGATGCGTCAGCAACCCGGGCAATTTCTGCAGTTGCGCGCCCTCGCGTGCGTCTACAAGCAGAGCCGCGCGGCTGAAGTTCCCTTCTCCCGCTTCATGCAGCTCCGCAAAAATAGGAATCAGTTCCACTGGCATGTTGTCCACGCAGTAGAACCCCATGTCTTCGAATGCTTTTAAGACCGTGCTCTTGCCCGAACCAGATAGTCCGGTGAGGATTACAAGCTGGTTCGACTCCCTTTTTGCTCGCGGTTTCACTTTGAATACAGCGCTCAGGCCTTTACCCGCCGCTGGTGCGTGCTCGGGATGCGCATATCTTCGCGGTATTTCGCCACGGTTCGCCGGGTCACGTGGATTCCTGCGTCTTCCAGCTTTTGCGCGATGTGCTCGTCGGTGAGCGGCTTTGTCGAATCCTCTTCCTCAATCATCTTCTTTACCAGCCGCTTCAAGGTCAGCAGAGACATCCCGCCGCCTTCCGGCCCGTTCACCGACTCGCTGAAGAATGACCGCAGCTCCAGCACACCTTGTGAGGTGTGCGCGTACTTGCTCGCCACCGCGCGGCTTACCGTCGAAGGATGCACGCCCACTTCTTCCGCCACTTCTTTGATCATCATCGGCTTCAAGGCGTCCGGACCGTGGTCCAGAAATTCTCCCTGCCGCGCGATGATCGACTGGCACACGCGCAGAATTGTGTGCTTTCTCTGTTCGATATTTTTCAGGAGCTGAATCGCCGCCGTAAAACGTTCCTTCACGTAGTTCCGTACTTCGCGATCCGCCGCATCGCGCGCCAGCAACCTGCGGTAGGTCGGGCTCAGCCGGAGCTGAGGCATGTCGTCTTCGTTCAGAAAAACTTCCCAGACGCCGTCCACTTTCCGGAAGTACACATCCGGCTCCACCAGCCGCGGTTCGGTTTTGTTGTAACGAAGGCCTGGCCGCGGATCGAGTTTCTTGATCACATCCAGCGTTCGTTTTACCACTTCGATCGGACGATTCAGCGCACGCGCAATTTCCTTCAGTTGATTCGCCTGTACCTGCTTGAGGTGCTCGGATACCACCTGATGCGCCAAAGTATTGGTCGGATCAAACGCCTTCAGTTGAAGCAGCAAGCATTCGCGCAAATCTCTCGCGCCTACGCCGATCGGATCGAAATCCTGCACCACGGCCAGCGCGTCATCCAGATCGTCCTGCGTGTACTTTTCGCCCTGCAGCAACTCTTCGTTCGAAGCCGTCAGATAGCCATTCTCGTCCAGATTGCCGATAATATTGTCGGCAATTTCGCGCACAGCATCGGAGCAAATCGTGACGCTCAGTTGCCAGTTCAAATGTTCGGAAAGTCCGGCAGGCGATGACAAAAATTTTTCAAACGACGGCCGCTCTGAAATTTCCCGCTCCTGCGATTGCCCGCC
>QHYO01000052.1:3960-7587 GCA_003224135.1 Acidobacteriota bacterium
TTCGGTTTCGGCTTTCAGGAAAGTTTCGTCGCTGTAGTTATCGGTAGTGGTGGCCTCTTCGCTCAGCTCTTCGAGCACGGGATTGGCGACCATCTCCGTGTTGATCATTTCCTTCAGCTCAAGCCGGTTTAGCGCCAGCACGCTGACCATTTGCACCAGGCCAGGCGTCAGGATCTGCTTCTGCGCCACCTTTAGGTTGAGTTTGAGCCCTTGCCACGCCATGTTTTCGAAAAACTGTCCTTCCCGTTACTGCTCTCAGATATTTCAGTTCAGGCGGAAATGGTCGCCCAAATACACCCGCCGCACTTCGGGATCATTGCTCAGATCCTCAGGGCGACCCTTACGAAAAATCTTGCCACTTTTTAGAATGTACGCTCGATCCGTTACCGTCAAGGTCTCTCGCACATTGTGGTCCGTAATCAGCACGCCAATGCCGGACTGTGCGAGGTTCCGAATGATCTCCTGCAGGTCCTTTACCGTCAGCGGATCGATGCCCGAAAACGGCTCGTCGAGCAATATGAAGGACGGTTCGAGCGTCAGCGACCGCGCAATTTCCAGCCGGCGCCGCTCCCCGCCCGACAACATGTACGCCTTGCTCGGCCGCACCGTCTCGAGCCCCATCTGCACCAATAACTCCTCCAGGCGGTCGCGCTGTTGTTCTGGAGTGAGAGGAAGCGTCTCCAGCACGAGGGTTCCTGAGGTAAATAGCTGATCCCGCTTCGCGCACGGAGGTACATCGGAAGGTCGGTGATTTCCTCACCGTTCAAGGTCACGCGACCGGAATCAGGGCGGGCGAGACCCACTAAGATATAGAAAGTAGTTGTCTTACCGGCGCCGTTGGGTCCCAGCAACCCAACGACCTCACCCTGTCCGATCTCCAGCTCAACGTCGTCTACGACCTTGCGGCCCCGGTACGACTTATTTAACTCGACTGCCTGGAGCTTCAGCATTCCTCGTCACATGTGACCCGCAAACGGGTCACGTTTTCAATGATCGTCGCAAGCGGTCAATTGAATGATGACCGCGAGGCGGTCACTTCAGGTCTGACCGCGAAGCGGTCACTATTTTTCGACTCGGTGCTTCGTCAGTGTGCGCGATCCATTTTCAGAATCGACGATGATCGTAGCATCCGCTAAAAAGAAGGTCAATTGACGCCCCGTGGTCGCGCCTTCCGTCGCGTCAAAAATCGTTGGCGTACCGCCCGACATTTCGAATTTTCCGTCCGTCGCAGTGTACTCGCCACGCTCCGCTGTGGCACGCCGGCCCCCTTGCTGCACGGACACGGCACCGGTCGCTACCGCCCGGCCGATCTGCTGTGCGCCAGTCACACCAGCAGCCCCATCAGGCGCAGTGCCTTGGGCTCCCCCGCTGCCCTTGCCGGCATTTCCTCGCGTGAAGTACAGATCCAGCGCATTACTGTTAATTTTTTCATCGGCGGATTGTACGACCACGTTTTGCTCCAGCCGCGCGCGATTTTCTTGATCCCAATACGTCATCTTGGCACACTGCGTGTGCCACATAGCCGCCGGCTTTGGCGGAGTGGCTCGCGCGGAGGAGACGGAGTTGTTGTTGCTCGGCGCCTGCGGAAAAACCGCCCGCACGTTCCCAACAGCATTCATCATACGTGCGGTCTTCAGCAACTCGATGGAGTCTGCTTCCATCACCGAATCGCCCTGCCACAATCGCGCGTGACCTGTATACAAGGCGCGCCCACTCTTGGAATTTCCAGTCAACTGATCGGCGCTGACGTTTGCTGCCGCTGGCGCAAGATGAACCGCGCTTCCGCGTGCCGACAAATCCGACGAGCGCACTCCGCCTTCACCGCGTATCTCGCCTGTCGATTGCCACAGCGTCAACTTTTTCGCGGTAGTCAGGCTCGCCGCGTCTCTCACCGCCGCGCGGCCCGTCAATGTCACTGTCTGATCCGCGCGCGCAAACTCGGCATGATCCGCCTGCGCCGCGCGTGTCCCTTCGTTCAGCCGCACTTCATCGCTCAGATCTATCCGCGACCACCCGCCCTGCGGTTGTAGTTCCACAAATCCGTTCTTCGCGGTTGCGGTTTGCTTCTCCGCCCCCGCAGCGGTCCGCTCGGTACGAACATTTCCCTTGGCATCAAGCCGCGAAGCTTTTCCCGCATCGTCGAACCTCATCCCCAGTTGGTTCGCTTGCAACACTGTCTGTGAATCTCTCGCATTCGCATTGCCCGTCTCGCTCCACTCAAGCCGTCCCGCCCCAGCAGTATCCACGCTCGCCAGTCTCGTGCTCGTACCCCTTTTCGTTCCCGCATTCTTTTCGACACTCTTTTCGGAAAATACCAGCCGCAACTCTTCTGTGGTCAGCCTTCGCGAATCTCCCGGTTCATTGCCAAGCGTCCCTTTCCTGCGCGTCTTCGTCCTGGCATCGACACCCCCCTTCAACAACAGCAGCTTTGGAGCATTCCGGCCCGGCACCATATCCATCAAGGCGTTCTGCGCCTTCACCGTTTGCGTTGCCCCGGGCTGCTCCGATTCGCCGGCCACTTTTCCGTTGGCCTCTGCGCGGACAACCCATCCTTCGGGAGCAAATGAGGCCGTAATCTCTTGAGCGGCCAATCTTTGCTTTTCAACCCCCTTCGCCGCGCTAAACTCCGGTCGCAGCTCTTTTCCATCCGACTTGGCAGTCAAACGCTTGGCATGAAAAGTTTCGTCCAACTCCACCAACATTCCGGCGGCAGTCATTCGTTGGGTCTGCGTCTTGGCCTCCGTGGGGCCCGATAGATAAATCGTTCCCGCATCACGCGAAAAATCCATTCGCGTTCCCGAAAGCTCTATCGGCTCTTTTTTTACTCCTGTCGCGTTCTTCGGGTTTGGAGCGATCGGTTGATCCAATTTCAATCTGACATTTCGTTGCAGGCGCAATGTCCCCTCTTCCGAGTGGTACTCCGCCCCGACCGCCTGCCCGCTCCCATTCGCAAACGAAAATCGCACCTCGGCATCTGTTTTCGCCTCTCCGCTCGCGCGACTGAACGCCACCCCACGCGTTTCGACCTTCATTGTGCCTGGCGCGGCCGGCGTTCCGGCTACCCCCGTTCCCGACGTCTTCCATTGCTCCTCGCTCATCAGCGTGATATCCACGTCGCCGGAACAAACAACATCCCCACTGTCTTTCGAGTACCGGCACGTGTGCGTCTCCATCGTGTCGTGCCGGTTTCCCTCTTTTCCAAAAATTGTAATCTTCACGCCCTCAAGATCGCTCGCATTCAGCCCTTTGAAATCGATCGACTTGGACGCTTCCACCGTAAAGATTTTGCGGTTTTGCTCCACTTTTGAAAATGTCAGCAGGCTCGATTGACGTTCGACGTTTACCGGCGCCGCCGGCGGAGCGTTCTTCCGCTCATTGTGCCGTGTCCACCCACGCTTCAAGTACACCCCGAGCGTCAAGGCCACACACACCATCGCCAACGCCGCGCTCCAGCGCGCATACTTTGCCGCTTCGCTCTTTCTCATCTCTTTCAGTTAATCAGAATTGGCTAGACCTGTATACCGCGACCCACTGCGTAAGTGCACGCCTCAAGGCCTTTCCTGCCGCAACCCAGGCGAAGATCACTCGCCTTCGTCTTGCGCCTCTAACCTCGTTCTCTAATTCCAA
>QHYO01000449.1:0-370 GCA_003224135.1 Acidobacteriota bacterium
AGCGTCGCGAATTGCGTCTGAAAATTATCTTTCGTAAAACGAATGGGAGTGAAGTTGCCGAACGCAGTGCCTGTGAACTGGAAGTTGGTGGCGGGGTTCAGACCATAGTAAATTCCTGTTCCGCCACGAATCACAGTGTTGGGAGTGAGCGCATACGCGAAACCCAGCCGCGGCGCCCAATTGTTTCGGTCCACCGCCGCATTCCGGGTATCTGAATTCGGAAACATCGTAGTCCCGGCAAGAGAACCGCTGCGCGTCAGCACACCTGGAACGTCGATCGGCACCGCAATACCGCTGTCTCCCGCGAAATCGCTGAACTGAATGTGATTGTGCCGCTCGCTGTACGGTGTGCTCCATTCATACCTCAAGC
>QHYO01000449.1:482-1587 GCA_003224135.1 Acidobacteriota bacterium
CCCCCTACCACTTGCTCGGTTACTGCGGTGGAGAAGTGAAAGAACCCAGTGGGTGGATTTGGCTGCGAGAAGTTGTTGAAGAACAGCCGTTGCTCAACGCCGAACTTCCAGACGTGCCGTCCCCTCACCCACGAAAGAGAGGAGCCATAAGAATAAAGCGTGTGCGCGAAACGCGTGTGCGTGCAGCACTGATTGAACAGTGAAGTCGCGTTGTTGTCCATCTGAATCACGGGAATGCGTGAAATGCCATTTCCGCTGCCTAGAACAGCGGGCAGACCGACGCTGGACAGCGTCGGATAATTCTCTGTCACCGGAGCCACTGCGCGGTCAACGGAGACCCTGCTCGTAACAACCGTCGTCGGCGTGGGGCTCCAGTTGTTCTCGATTACCGCGTTGTGGACGTCCGTTGAAAATGCAAAGCCATCGTTGAAATCGCCGTCCCCGAAAATGGTGGGTATGCTGCCTTCGTCGTGGTGGTTGCTGTAGCGCCCGGAGATGCGGTTCTTTTCGGAGAAATGATGATCCAGTTTGATGTCGAATTGCCGTGCTGAAAATTTCGAGAGAACCGCGGCGTGATAGTTGAATTCTCCCGGGCCGGCATCGTCGACTGTAGGTTGCGGGTAAAGATTGATAATAGCCTGCCCGATCGGGTCGATCAAGCCGGAGTCAATGACGTTTGGCACGGCGAAGTCCTGACGGTTCCCCGCGGCGTCTACGTTCAGGGGATTAAAGATGCGTTGTTGGACTGGATCTGAGCAGATTACTTGCGTATTGCGGAAGTCGCCGGCTCGTTCAAGCGCTGTGGGAACAAAGGCATCGATGTTCACTGGATCATTCAGTCGCGTCTTTTCAAAATCGATGAAGAAGAATGTCTTCTCCTTCTTGATCGGGCCTCCAAGAGAAAAACCATACTGATCCCGAGCGTGATCCGGATTGGGGATTTCAAATTTGTTGCGAAAGAATTCGTTCGCATCCATGGCGGATCTTTGGCCGAACCACCAACCGCTCCCGTGAAATTTGTTTTTACCTTCTTTCAGCACAATGTTTACGACAGTTCCTCCGTTGTTGCCATACTCCGCTGAAAAGCTGTTATTTTCGATCTTGA
>QHYO01000452.1 GCA_003224135.1 Acidobacteriota bacterium
CGGAAAGAGAAATCGACGAGCGGGTGAAGCAGCCCGGCGTGGCGGTGGGCCTGGTGTGGACGCCAGTGGGCGGCGACATCGTGTTCATCGAAGCGAGCCGGATGCGCGGCGGAAAGCAGTTCACGACGACCGGACATCTGGGCGAAGTGATGCAGGAGTCCATGACGGCTGCACTGACGTGGGTGCGATCGAATGCGGAAAAATATGGAATCGATCCGGACTTCTTCCGCAAGCAGGACATTCACATCCACGTGCCATCGGGCGCAGTACCGAAAGACGGTCCCTCGGCGGGCGCTGCGATGGTGACGGCGCTTGTGAGTTTGTTGAGCGGCCGGCCGGTTAAAAACCGCCTGGCAATGACCGGAGAAATGACGCTTTCCGGAGTTGTGCTGCCGGTGGGCGGTATCAAGGAAAAAGTGCTGGGCGCAAAACGTGCGGGCGTGAAGGAAGTTCTCCTTCCGGCCGACAACGAGCCCAACGCGAAGGCGGATCTTCCGCCGGAGCTGCTGGGCGATTTGAAGATCACCTATGTGCACACGCTCGATGAAGTGCTCGAGAACGCTCTTGAAAAAGAGCCGATCGCACCGCCGGTGGTTCCCTCAGCTGGACCGAAATCAAAACCGGCGGGAGCAGCAGATGCTCCTCGAGCCGTTCACTGAAAAGTAGTTGCTTGAGTCTTGGGTCGTAAAGAGCGAGGCACGGTTTCGCCGTGCCTCGCTTTGTATTTCAGGTCCGCGAAAGACGCCCAGCGTGCTATTCTCTCCGCGCTTTCAGCTTCACGACAGATCGGCTGCCTGATTCCACGTTTCGATTGAAAAGCGGGTTCTCATGAATCGCCGGGTAACGCTCTGCTGTTTTCTGTTTTTCGCGACTTTCGTGACGCAAGATGCATCCGCGCTCGAGCAACGTCGAGCCGTACCTCTACCACAGACTGCTTCATCGCCAACGCCACCGGGCTCCGCCGGAGGCGTGGCCACGCAGGCGGCAAGCGCCATGCCAAATGCAGGGCCGAAAAAACTCACGGCCTACACATTGTCCCCGGAACTTTACCGAAAGGCCAAAACGCTCGGACGAATTCGCTTTTCATTTCGGCTGTTTTCCTTTTTCTATGGGGTGTTCGTTTTGTGGTTCATCCTCAAGCGAAGATATTCGGCAAAGTTTCGGAATTGCGCCGAATCGGCGAGCCGCAAACGATACCTCCAGGTGGTGATCTACG
>QHYO01000453.1 GCA_003224135.1 Acidobacteriota bacterium
GGCGACCTCAAGGCCGGCAGTGGAATTCCCGGCTCGAAAACTGTCACCACTTGCGCCAATGCCCTGTATACGCAAGCTCTTGGATACTTCAACTCGTTGAAGGCACCGGCAATTTTCACACCGGGCGACAACGATTGGACGGACTGTGATCGTCCGGCAAACGGCGGATTTTCCTCGCTCGAGCGCCTCGATTATGAGCGGAAATTTTTCTTCAGCACGCCATTCTCGTTAGGCCAGCATCGCCTGCGCCAGGATGTGCAAACAGCGCCCTTGTGCCTCGGGATAAGTGGCAACGTGCCGTGCGTTGAAAACCGGCGCTGGATCCTTGGAGGAGTGGTCTATGCGACCCTCAACATCCAGGGTTCGTGCAACAACCTCTGCGACACCGACCCAGATCCGGCGGAATTCGCGGCGCGCAACGCGGCTGACATCGTATGGATGCAAGAGACCTTTGCCTTCGCGAAACAACGCAACGCTGCGGGGATCATGTTCATCTCGCAAGCCGATCCAGGATTCGACGCTTCAGACGCCACGCGCGCTCCGGTGCGTGACCCCAAGACGCTCGCGGAAACCGACGGTCAGCCGGACGGTTTCCAGCAATTCCTGGCAGCACTACGCACGGAAGTGATCGCCTATGAAAAGCCGGTTGCTTACGTTCATGGCGATTCGCACTACTTCCGGGTGGACAAGCCGTTCCTTGATACCGAAGGACGCCGGCTCGAAAACTTTACTCGCGTTGAAACCTTTGGCGACAATACCTTTAAGAGTGACCCCGCGAGCGACGATAACAACGTTCACTGGGTAAAAGTTTTCGTCGACGCCAGCACCAGCGAAGTTTTCGCGTATCAGGCACAAATCGTTCCTGCCAACCGTGTGGCGGTGCCCGCTCCCTAGACCCACTCAACAACCGCGTTTCGAATCGTTGGGCTCGACTGCCCGCCCTTTAAACTGCGGAAATTAACGATCATGAACCACGCTCCACTTCGCCTTGGCTGCACACAGGGCGAAGTGGAGGCTTCAGCTAATCGCTGCACCGAGCTGGCGCGAAGATGTTCTTCGACGCGCCCAATTTGACCCTCGTGCGCTCCTTACGGCATGATGTAAGTCGCGCGTCTGCAACCATTCCGGGATCGTCTAATCGGTAGGACATCAGCCTTTGAAGCTGAGTATCCTGGTTCGAGTCCAGGTCCCGGAACCATTCTGCTCGGGTCACGTTATCTCGCCGCGCTTTAATTCGTTCATCAGGTAATCGCACGAACGCACACACAACGTCATGATCGTCAGCGTGGGATTCTGGCAAGGATTCGAAGTGAATCCCGATGCGTCCATCACAAACAAGTTCTTTACGTCGTGCGTCTGCTGAAACTGATTCAGCACTGACTTTTTTGGATCGGTTCCCATTCGCGCAGTGCCCGCTTCGTGCAGCGCCCATCGCGGCGCGGAAGGATGCGCGTACGTGCGAATATTCTTCGCGCCCGACACTTCCAGCATTTCGCCCGCGGAGTCTCCCATGTCTTTGATCATCGCTCGTTCGTTTTCTGCGTCTTTCATATAAATCTTCAGCACAGGAATTCCGTAGATGTCTCTCACATCGGGATCGATCTCCACACGATTTTCCCAGCGTGGCAAAACCTCGCCAAATCCTGTCAGATCAAAATTCACGCGCGGTTCGCGCAGCGCCTTCTTGTACGCTTCCCCAAATCCGGGCGCACTCCAGTTGAAATCCACTCTTGAGCCGCCTTCGTATCCGAAACCACGCAAAAAATTCTTCGCAGCGGCCTGCCCTTTCAAATTTCGAAAGCGCGCAACATAGATGCCCACGGGCTTCTCCGGACCACCCATCGTCGGTTGTTCTCCCAACGCTGGCAGCTCGCCGTCTCCTCCGCCGCTCCGCACATGCGCCGTCAGATAATGTCCCAGCACACCACTCGAGTTGGCCAGCCCGCTCGGATATTCGCGGGTGCCCGAATTTAGGAGGATCCGCGTGCTCTCCTGCGTCTGCGCACACAGAATCACCACGCGTGCGTGAATTTCTCGCGTCTCGCGCGTATTCCGGTCCACATAAAGTACGCCACTGGCGCGGTTCGTCTTTTCGTCCACCGAGACCTTGTGCGCCATCGCATTCGAAATCAGCGTGCAATTCCCCGTTCGCAAAGCATCTGCCACTGTGGTAAACGCC
>QHYO01000450.1 GCA_003224135.1 Acidobacteriota bacterium
ATGATTGGAAACGAAGAAGACCAAGCGCGCCGTGACATCGTGGTGATAAATGCGTCCGCGGCTCTGGTCGCTGCCGGAGTGGCGGAGGATTTTCAAGAGGGCGCTGTGAAGGCCGAAGCAGCGATTGATACGGGACTGGCAGCTAGGAAACTGCAAGCCTTGGCGCGATTTGGGCGCGAATAGACGAAGTCGCTAACGGCCCTGCAAAAGGTGCACGATTCCGCATCATCCGGACCTGAGCTTTTGCCCGCATTTTTGGGAGGGTATATAGTCTAATGGCGAAGCCCGCAGCCCCAGCCGCGCAGAATCCACACCTCAGGCTCCGCAAAGGCAAACCGCAGGAATGACGGACGTCAATAAGCAACTGGAACGCGCGAAGAAATTCCTCGAAAAGAACCGCATCGAGGATGCCATCGATGCGTACCTCGCTGTTCTGGAAGAAGCGCCGGCCCACCCTGAGGCTACTCAGGCGCTTGGCGATCTCTACGCCCGGCAGGAGCAGCCTGAACGCGCGGCGGTTTATTACGGAATGTTCTTTGACCTGCTGATCGATCCGAAAGACGAATCGAAAGCACTCGCCATCTACAACCGGTTTCTTAAGAATTTGTCAGCGAACCAGCCACCGGAGCGCATCGCGCGTTATGCCTTTTTGCAGCAAAAACAAAACAGGCCCGAGGAGGCGAGCGAGCAGTACGGCAAGGCCGCAGAACTCTTTACGCTGGCCGGGCGCGAGGAGGATGCGCTGTTTTGTCTGGAGCGCATGGCACAACTCGAGCCGGAAAATCTTTCGCGGCAAGTGAAGCTGGCCGAAGTAGCCGAGAGAAACAAGCGGAACACGTTGGCGGCGCGGGCACTGTTAAGGGCCGGTCAGCTGGCCACGGCGAGCAGAGCAACCGATGAATCGTTGAAGTATCTCGCTCGTGCGCATGCGCTTGCTCCACAGGAGCGGAGCGTCGCGCTTTTGTACGGCGCTGCGAAATTGCGAAAGGGCGATGCGGCCGACGCGGCGAAATTGCTCGAGCCATTTGCGGCAACGGAAGCCGATCCAGTTTTTCTGGAAACTTTTTCCGAAGCGCTGGTGCGTTCAGGACAACTCGATCGCGCTCGCGAAGTGCTCGAAAAGCTGCTGCGAGAAAAGAATGCCGGACTCAGCAGGCTATTTCTGCTGGCAGATCAGTACGCGACAACAGGGGCGGGCAGCAAAGCAGTGGAAGTCCTCGCGGTTTTGAAACGCAAAATGTTTGCCGACAAACGCCACAACGAGTTTGCGGCGCAGCTGGATGATGTGGCCGGACGGCATACCGACTCAAGCGAAATTCTGGAATTCTGGGCCGGGTTGTACAACGAACTCAATCGGGAATCGAAATACTTCGAAATCATGATCCGCTTGTTCGACGCCTATCTGGCGGGCGGCAACGTTCGAAAGGCTTGCGATTGCCTCGAGCGCCTGGTGGATATCGATTCGTACGATTATCGCAATCAGGAACGGCTGGAGCGCTTGAGAGGTAAAGCGGACGAAGGATTCGTGCAACGGGTAGCCAGGCGGCTGACGAGATCCGGCACCACGATTTCAACGTCGGAAACAGAGCCGCAAGCGGGACCGCAAAGCGTTCGGGAATCGGGCGCTCCGGTCACCGAAGAAGGCAGACGAATGCAGGCGCTCGAAGATCTCATCGTGCAGACCGAGATCTTCCTGCAATATTCGCTGCAAAATAAAGCTCTGGACCGGCTTCAGAAGATCGCCGAAATCTTTCCCGGCGAAGAGCTGAAGAATGAACGGCTGCAGAATCTGTACCAGATGGCGAACTGGTGGCCGCAAGGCGCAGCGGTTAAAAAGGTTGAACCACCAGCGCGCCTGCAAAGTCCACCTTCCGCCGAAGTCGCGAAAACGAATCCCGCAAAGACGGGCACGTATGCCGCCGACACCCTGCGCGATCTTTCGAAAATATCGGAGATCAATCAGAAAATTTTCCGGCAACAGACGCCTCGCGCGATGCTGAACACGGCGGTGAATGAGATTGGCGAATATTTGCGCGTGAGTCGTGCTCTCGCGGTGATCGGATCGCCGGGCAGGCCGCCGGATTTGGCCGCCGAATATTGCGGTCCGAACATGAAGCCCGCTCCCGGTGCTCAGGTGGTCTTTTTGCTGGCGCAAGTCGAAAAGGCGGAGGGCGACGAAGTTGGAGGCTTGGTTGTGGATCATGCGCCGGGATCCGTTTTGGGAGATTTGGCCTTGCGCACCGTGCTCGGCGTGAAGATTACCGACCGCGAAACGCAACAACCGGCCGGCATGCTGATCGTGGGACATGCCGAGCCGCGCAAATGGAAGCCGAACGAGACCTATTTCCTGCAGGCCATCGGCGATCAGATGCTCATGAGCGTCAGCCACACGCGGCTCAGGTCGTTGGTGCGGCGCATGGGCGTTTCCGACGAACGCAGCGGCCTGCTAAGCCGCAGCTCGTACCAGAGTTGCTTGTTGACAGAAGCAGATCGTGCCCGAACGCAGGGAACACCACTCGCGCTGACGATTTTGCAGATCGATCGTGGCGGAGAATTATTGCGGCAGCAGGGCGAATCCCCCATGGAGCGGTTCTTGGAGCAGCTTGCGCGGTCTTTGCAGCCGATCGTGCGCCAGAACGATGTAGCCGTGAAATATACCTCATGGTCGCTGGCGTTCATCTTACCGGACACCACGATTGACGGCGCGCAGAACCTCGCGGACAAATTGCGTCGCGCGGCTTCAGGAATTCGTCCACCGTGGGATAGCACGGCGATCACGCTCAGCGCTGGTATTGTGGAAGCAGTAGCGAAATCGGACTTCGATAGCGAAGACATCGTTACGGACCTGATGAATCGTGCAGAAACTTCCGTCGAAGAGGCAAGAAAGCGCGGCGGCGATACGGTGGTCACGATGGAAGCGCCGAAAGTGTAGGCAGCAAAAACCGCCGATCTAGTAATCTGAAGAGTTCGCCCGGATCGATCCAAATCGAGGACAGACATGTTTCCAACAGACGTAGTGATTGTGGCAGGCGCGCGCACGCCGATGTCGCGGTACACGGGCGCGTTTTCTGACGTATCGGCGATTGACCTCGCCGCGGCTGCTTCGAAAGAAGCAATTCTGCGCTCAGAGGCAGACCCTGCCGACTTCGATCACGCAATTTTCGGCAACGTAATGCAGACCAGCGCGGACGCGCTCTATGGAGCAAGGCACGTCGCCCTGAAGGCGGGACTCAAAACCGAAACGCCGGCGGTGACAGTGAATCGTCTCTGCGGCTCGGGTATCGAGTCGATTGCACAGGCGGCCCAGCGATTGCTGCTTGGCGAGAGCGAACTCATCCTGGCAGGCGGCATGGAGAATATGACGCAAGCGCCATTTGTCATTCGCGGATTGCGCAACGGCCTGAAACTCGGTGGCGGCGCACTCGAAGATTCGCTGATGGCCGGATTGACGGACACGTATTGCGGACTGCCTATGGCTCTGACGGCTGAGAAGCTGGCGGAGCAGTACGGAATTACGCGCAAGGATGCGGACGCCTACGCCCTGCGCAGTCAGCAAGCGGCAGACGCAGCGTACAAGGCGTGCCGCATGAAAGAAGAATTGCTACCGGTTGAAGTGAAGCAGGGAAAGAAAACAATTGTAGTAAGCGAAGACGATCATCGCCGCCCGGATACGACCATGGAAATTCTCGAAAAGCTGCAGCCTTCCTTTAAGAAGGACGGAATCGTTACCGCCGGGAACGCTAGCGGAATAGTGGATGGCGCTGGCGCCGTAGTCGTCACTCGGGAAAAAACGGCGAAAGACCGCGGCCTGAAGCCGATCGGGCGAATCATCGCCTGGGCGACGACCGGCGTGGATCCCAGCATCATGGGTATCGGGCCGGTGCCGAGTTCGCAGAAGGCATTGCAGGCCGCCGGCCTGACCATCGACCAGATGGACAGAGTCGAAGTTAATGAGGCCTTTGCCGCGCAATACCTGGCTGTTGAAAAAGCACTCGGCCTGAACCGCGACAAAACAAACGTGAACGGCGGGGCGATTGCGCTCGGCCATCCGCTCGGCGCTTCGGGAACGCGCCTTGCGATCACGCTGCTCAACGAACTGAGGCGCAACGGGTTGCGCTATGGACTTGCGACGGCATGCATCGGCGGCGGGCAGGGAATTGCCATGATTTTCGAAAGCATCTCATAGCTCCCGCGATATCAGCCCGCGATATCAAGCCAGGCTGCGAGCTAGCGGATTTTGGTACACTCTCTGTTCCGGTCTTGGGGTGCTCTGAGGTGTCGGGAGAGTGTGTTAGTTACGAGGATTCCCCGCACGGATTCAAAATGAGGAAATGTATGGCGATCGAAAAAGTGGGAGTCGTGGGGTGTGGGCTGATGGGCGCTGGAATCGCTCAGGTCAGCGCTGCCGCCGGTTTTTCAACCATTGTGCGCGAAGTAGGTCCTGAGTTATTGGACAAAGGCATCAAGGGAATCGAAAAGAACTTAGCGCGGCTCGTGGAAAAAGGCACTATCACGGACGTCGCGAAAGGCGAAGTACGTGGTCGCCTTCGAGGAACGACGGTCATCGAGGACTTGAAAGATTGTGACCTGGTGATCGAAGCGATCATCGAACAGCTTCCGGCAAAGCGCGATTTATTCGCAACGCTCGACAGGATCTGCCCGGAGAAAACAATTTTCGCGAGCAACACCTCATCGCTGACGATCACCGAACTTGCCACAGCCACGAAGCGACCGCAGCGTTTTGTGGGGCTGCACTTCTTCAATCCCGTTCCGGTGATGAAACTCGTTGAAGTGGTACGTACGATCGCAACCGATGCCACAGTGTATGACGAAATGGTTGCATTCGGCACGAAGCTCGGCAAGACGGCAGTGCGCGCCAACGATTCTACGGGATTCATCGTGAACCGCTTGCTTGTGCCCTATCTACTCGACGCGATTCGCGCTCTTGAAGAAGGCGTCGGCTCCATTGAGGACATCGACAATTCGATGAAGCTTGGCTGCGGATACCCAATGGGGCCACTGACGCTTCTGGACTTCGTGGGACTGGACACGACATATTACATTTCGCAGATCATGTTCGATGAATTTAAGGAACGTCGGTTCGCCGCGCCACCGCTGTTGAAGCGTATGGTGCTGGCGGGCTGGAACGGACGCAAGGCAGGACGTGGCTTTTATGATTACAGCGATCCGCAGAAACCGGTCGCCCAGAAACTCTAGTCTTTTTCTAACAACGTCAGCCCGGCAAGCAGAGTGAGAAGAGCGCAATGAACTACGAAAATATTTTGTTCGAGAAAAAAGACGGCATCGCGAAAGTCACGTTCAATCGTCCGAAAGTCTTGAATGCGTTGAATCGCAAAACTGTGGAAGAGTTGCAGAGTGCACTGTTGGATGCGCGTGACGACGCCAGCGTGCGTGTGCTGATCTTGACCGGCGCCGGCGAGAAGGCGTTTGTTGCAGGCGCGGACATCGGAGAACTTTCGCAGCAGACTCCGGTGAACGGAAAAGATTTCTCGCTCTTTGGCCAGAGCGTGTTCCATCTCCTCGAAACTATCGGCAAGCCTTCCATATGCGCGATAAACGGTTTTGCGCTCGGCGGCGGCTGCGAGCTGGCTCTGAGTTGCTCGATTCGAATCGCCAGCAAAACCGCGAAGCTGGGCCAGCCCGAAGTGAAGCTAGGTATCCTGCCCGGCTATGGCGGCTCGCAGCGCCTCACCCGGCTCTGCGGCAAAGGAATGGCGCACGAGCTCTGTCTGACAGGAGAAATGATTACCGCCGACGAAGCGCTTCGCATCGGCTTGGTGAATCATATTTACGAGCCGGCTGAATTGTCGCCTGCAGCGGAAGCGATGGCCAGGAAAATCATTGCCAATGGTCCGCTGGCGGTGAAGTTCACCATGGAGGCGATCGAGCGCGGAATCGAGATGCCGCTTGAAGAAGGTCTGTTTCTCGAGGCTACGCTCTTCGGCGTAGCGTGCGCGACGGAAGATATGCGCGAAGGAACGAAAGCATTTTTGGAAAAACGCCCGGCGTCGTTTACGGGGAAGTGAAAAGCAGTCTGCTCAAACGCAGGAACATGGACCTAGGCGGAAAATATTGATGGCGGAAAAACGACAACCCGGCAAAATTCATGGAGAGCTTACCGCGCGCGGACTACGGTTCGGAATTGCAGCGAGCCGATTTAACAGCTTTATTACGGACCGTTTGCTCGGCGCAGCCGTTGACGCGCTTGAGCGCTGTGGCGCGCAAAGCAACGATGTGGACGTGGTCCCTGTCCCGGGTGCATTTGAACTTCCGCTGACTGCAAAAAAAATGGCGCAGACAGGGAAGTACGACGCGCTGATCGCAATCGGCTGCGTGCTGCGCGGCGAGACCGCTCATTACGATTACGTTTGTGCGGAGACTTCACGCGGGTTGCAGCTCGCCCAGATGGATACCGGAGTACCTGTGCTTTTTTGTGTGCTCACGTGCGACACGTTGGAACAGGCTATCGACCGTGCGGGACTGAAGGGCGGAAACAAGGGTCTTGAAGCCGGACTCGCGGCGATCGAGATGGCGCAACTCTCGCGCAAACTGCGGCCGCCGGCCACCGTAAACAATTCCGCTAAAAAAGCGCGGCACAAATGAGCGTTTCACTCCGCACCAAGTCGCGCGAGTTCGCAATGCAAATGCTCTTCCAATGGGAAATGAGCCCGCAGGATCCACGCATGCTAGAAATAAAATTCTGGAAAGGCACAACAGCCTCCGAAGACACGGAAAAGTTTGCGAATCAGCTTTTCGAGGGTGCTGTGCGAACGGTCAAAGACTTGGACGTGGTGATCGAGAAGCACTGCGAGAACTGGCGGTTCGATCGCATCGCTGCGATTGACCGCGCAATTTTGCGGCTGGCGATGCACGAGCTGGCCGTCGGAAAAACGCCGGCCAGGGCGGTCATCAACGAAGCCATCGAGCTTGCTAAGAAATTTTCGGGCGAAGATTCCGGAGGCTTCGTCAACGGGATTCTGGACGCTGTCAGCAAGGCTTATCCTAAGTATTCGCGCCCCGCGCTTCACAAACCGAAATCTACATAGAACCTCGGCGCCGCTAGATAGTTCCTTCGAAAACGCGAACCGCCGCTCCACTCACGCGCGGAATCAGTTTTTTCCCGGACTGTGTAACTTCCACTTCGATCTGACTTGGCCGCCCCATTTCGACGCCCTGCTGAATACTCAGCGTGTGGCCGGCGCCGAGTTTGCCCTGCTTGACCAGAAATGCGCCAAGCGAACCCGCCGCGGAACCGGTTGCCGCGTCCTCGTACAGCTCCCAAGGAAGCATCCCGCGCGTGAATGCTTTTCCGTTTCCGTTCAATGCAAAGCAGTAAGCCATCGTCGCATTCTTTCCGATCAACCGCCGCAATTCCGACATGTTCATTTCTATCTTTCCAAGCGCCGCGCGATTTCGCAGCGGCACCATCAGGTTGAACACACCCGTCGAAACGCAGGTCGCTTCCATCGATGGGTCGAAGTCCTTTCGCGAAAGACCGAGAGCCTTGGCCAGAGCATCCGGCCTCACTTTCAGCGGCTTGAACTGCGCTTCCCTCTGCGTCATCGTCACGCGCTGCGGCCTGCCGTCCTTAAAACGAATCTCCACGGGAAGCACACCAGCGCCGGTTTGTTGAAGAACATGAACGCCGCCTTCTTGCGCCGGCACCACTCCAAGTTCCGCGAGCAAAAACCATGTGCCGATCACGGGATGTCCCGCAAGTTTCAATTCTTCCCGCGTCGTGAACATGCGCAGCCGTGCCAGCGCATTGTCCTCTGTCGGTTTTTGCACGAACACGGTTTCCGAAAGATTCATCTCACGCGCGATGGCTTGCATGGCGTTGTCAGACAGTCCATCACCATCGGTGAACACCGCCAGCGGATTGCCTTCGAAGCGTGTGGTGGTAAAAACATCGAGCGTATAGTAACGGTGACTCATGGCATGGGTGGCAAAACCGGATTACAGCGTTTCCAGTTGAGCGAGTGTCCTTTCATTGGTGACATTTCCCGTATTCAACGTGGATTTCGGCTCGAACAGAAGAACCTGCGTCTCCTCGTCCGAAACCGGCAAGTGCTCAACTCCCCGTGGCACGATAATGAATTCACCGGGCCGTACCAGTTCTTCATGGTCCCTGAATTTCATGCGCAATTGGCCCTTCACCACAAGAAACATTTCGTCCTCATCGTCATGGTGATGCCATACAAATTCACCGGCGACTTTCACAGCCTTGATGTAGCTGTCATTTATCTCACCCAGGATCTTCGGGCTCCAGAGCTCGTTGAACTGCGAGAATTTTTGCGCGATATTTACGGTGTGCATCACGAACCTCCGGTTCAGAACGTGTGAATTCGATCGGCAACCGCGCTCAACACATTGCGCGTCGACTGCCGCTGAGACGTTTCCGCGTAGACGCGTAAAAGATTTTCCGTTCCCGACGCGCGGACCATCACCCAGCCAATCTCTCCGAGGTACAGCTTGATTCCGTCGATCGTTTCATTTCGGACGACGGGCCATTCGAGGATCTTCTTCGCATCGCCGTCAGAAAACCAGGCCATGGCTTTCTCTTTTTGTTTCGGCGTAACGTCCAGGTCGACGCGTCCGTAATGGTGTTCGCCGAAT
>QHYO01000451.1 GCA_003224135.1 Acidobacteriota bacterium
AAGCTCCGCGACACGCCAAAGATAACCGTGCACAAACCAAAGCCTGCCACGCACCACAACATCGTTGCGCCTGCGCGGTTCTTCAATGGACGGTGCGCGATCGCAATCGCCATGATTCCCGCGCCAACTCCTGGCGCGCTCCGCAAAATTCCCAATCCCCATGGACCAGTCTGCAGAATCTCCCTCGCGTATACCGGCAGCAACGCCACTGCGCCTCCCAGCAACACCGCAAACAAGTCCAACGAAATCGCTCCGAAAATCAACTTTTCCCGCCAAATATAGCGAAAACCGTCGAACACGGTGGAAAGATTAGCCGCAGGTTTTGCACGCGCTTTTTCCTGGGAGGGGAGTTCGAGCGTCAACACAATTGCCACTGTAGAAGCGACAAGCGCCCCTGAGTAGACTGCGATTGGTCCGCGGGCAAACGCGTAAATTAGCCCGCCAAGAATGGGTCCGAGAATCGTCGCCGCCTGAAAAATACTTGATGCCCAGGCAACGGAACCCGCAAAATGTTCCGGCGGAACCAGGTGTGGCAACATCGCCCGGCTAACCGGCCCATTAAAAGATCGCACCACGCCAAGCAGCACCAGCACCGCGAATACGGAAATGATCGACACTCCGCCGCGCAAGGTGATCGCAAGCAACATCGCAAAACAAATCGCAAACCCGACATCACACAGGATCAGCAGATTTCTTCGATTGAATCGATCCGCCACGTGCCCGGAAACCAGAAAGAGGACGATGCCAGGAAGGAACTGCGCCAGCCCAACCAATCCGAGATCGAGTGGCCGTTTCGTTATTTCGTACACCTGCCAGCCCACGGCGACCGCCTGCATCTCGGTCGCAACCACAATGCAGAACCGCGCCAGCTGAAAGCGTAAAAACGCCGGATAGCGGAATGCCGCGCGAGCATCCGCAGCCGTGTCCGTCTCCCTGCCTTGCCCGCCGCTCACCGGTACGTCGCTCGCAGACCGATCACTCCCCGTAGGGTACCCAAATATTTTTCACCTGGTATGCATGCTGCAAGTAGGTGCGGCCTTCACCTTGATGCGCGCTGAATAGATCGATCGCGCGGCCTTCATTCGTCCACACCTGTTTCAAATTTCCCGCCGAAAGCGCTTTGGCCGCCGCGCACATGGCATCGTCTCCGTAGCACCACAGCGCATCGAGATCGTCATGCTCTGCAAGCACCTTCAATAGCTCCGACGATCTTCCTGTGACCAGATTCACGACACCGCCCGGCAAGTCACTGGTCTCGAATACTTGATAGAAGTCGCCCGCAATCAGCGGATAGCGCTCCGATGGAATTGCAACCACTGTATTGCCCACTGAAATCAATGGCAGCACCATCGAGAAAAATCCCAGCAGTGGCGTGCTCGCTGGACAAATCACGCCAACTGTCCCAATCGGCTCATTCATGGCAATCGATATGTTCCGGAACGGCGGGTTATGCACCGCTCCATCAAACTTATCTGCCCACGCTGCGTAGGAAAACAGCCGCTCGATGCTCAACCGCACTTCGTCAGCCGCCGGCACCTCTCCAACTACGGCCGCGAGACGCTTGCGGATTTCTTCTCCACGCTGCGAAAGATTTTCGGCAGTGTAGAACAAGACCTGCGCTCGATTGTGCGCCGTCGTTTTTCCCCAGCCTTCGGCCTTGCGCGCGGCTTCCACCGCGTTGCGTACGTCTTTTCGATTGCCAAGCGGCGCTTCGCCCAACAATGCACCCGCACTTCCATACACCGGTACGCTGTATCCCGAATCCGGCCTCGCCTGTTTTCCGCCAATGTA
>QHYO01000454.1 GCA_003224135.1 Acidobacteriota bacterium
TTCCCTTTTTCGGCACGTATATCGGCTGGCTCGGGGTGGCGTTGACTGGTAGCGATACATCGTCGAATGCGCTGTTCGGAGGATTGCAGCGCATCACCGCTGAACAATTGAACTTGAGCCCGATTCTCATGGGCGCGGCGAACAGCGCCGGCGGCGTTATGGGGAAGATGATTGACGCGCAATCCATCTGCATCGCCACGGCGGCCACGAATCAAGTGGGTTCCGAAGGCAACATCTTTCGTTTCGTTTTCTGGCACTCGGTAGCGCTTGCCGCAATCGTGGGAACGATTGTAATGCTCTACGCTTATGTTTTTCCGAATCTGATTCCGCACGGAATGATTCCAGGGCATTAAGACATGGCTGCATCCAGACACGGCCGCATCACCGAACGACGCGAAAGTATGATACGTTTCGCTCGCTCACGATGAAAACTCCACTAAACGATTCACGTTCGAAAAACCTGGCCCGAGCAATTCTGACGGACATCCAGTTCTGGATTCCGGCGGCTGTGCTGCTTGGCGGACTCTGGGTGCTCCATTGGATTCGCTGAAAGCCGAAGCGGGGTTGCCGGTTGGCGCCCGGCAACTGGACAGCAAACGCCTGCGTCAATTGCAGGTCGCGGGGATTCTGTCTGGATTCAGCGCAGGCGCGTGGCTCGGCGCAGCGGAAGCGCCTACCAAGCTGGTGAACCTCGGCATCTCGCCCGTGATCGTTTCACTCCTCATGGTTAGCGGAGTCTTTCTTGCACGATGGAGTGTGCCTGCACTTATCCGCGGCACGGCTCAGATGCGCGTGGATGTGCGTCAGGCTCCGCATTTGCTTTTGTGGGGAGTGCTGGCCGGATGCCTGTGGGCAGCGGCGAACACGTTGACGATCTTGGCGATCCGCAACATCGGTCTAAGCATCGCGTTTCCGCTTTGGAACCTGAATAGCCTGCTGGGAATTTTTTGGGGTTGGCTACTCTTCCACGAACTGCGCGGATCGCGACGTATGCAGTGGCTTTCCGTTGTGGGCGGTGCCGCCGTGATGTTTTGCGGAGCGACCCTCCTGGCAATGGCATCCTCGGCACAGACAGGTGGCGCGACAACAACGCGCGGGATTCTAGCCGCGCTCGCGGCGGGCGCACTTTGGGGCACGATGTATATTCCCTATCGCAAGGCTTATCTCACAGGGATGAATCCCCTTTCGTTCGTAGCGTTCTTCACGATCGGCGAATTAGGGATGATGTTGGCCCTGGGCCTAATCGAGGCTGGAGGACTGGCAGCGCTGTGGCGCCAACTGGCACAGGCGAAGGATGTGCTGTTCTGGCTGATGCTGGGCGGCTTCGTATGGGTGATTGGCGATCTTTTTCAGCAGTACGCGGCTAAATACCTGGGGATCAGCCGGGGCATTCCTCTTTCGAACACAAATCAACTATGGGGACTTTTGTGGGGACTTTTCGTTTTCGGTGAGCTGCATGGAATGGCGGCCGGGCACTACGCGAGAGTCATCGGCGGATCGCTGCTGATGGCGATCGGCGCGGGCGCTATCGCTCTGGCCTCGGTGACCCGGGCAGAACACGCCCACTGGCGTGTCGCAGCCGAGCGCGAGGCTCTGCGTTATGGAATTGCTGAAGAATTCTTGAATTCAGGCATCACGGAGAGCAGGCCTACCAGCCCCGCGGTCGGAGCGTCGCGTTCCTGGCTGGACTGGTTTCTGGTGGCCGCGGCCACTGGAATTTTTATTTATTTGGCATCGGTGGCTCGCACGCCGCAAATCCCTGTTCATTGGCCGGCGTTGACGCTGTTGTCGCTGGCGCTCCTGGCTTCTCTTTCGACCACAGCGCTCGTCCTGTTTCGCACTACGCGCTTTCAGTGATTTTTTTTCTTCCCGGCGCGAGGCCCGTAAGAGAGAACAACGCAACTCCTGCTAACATGGCGAAGGAAGATGGCTCGAACGCAAAATCCCGCCGCGGAAGCATCGACGGTCCTGGCGCAGAATCTTGTTCAGGCCCTGCTGCGCGAACGTGTGATACCCCGATTCGTAGATTCGTACGTTGTGGAGAACGGCCGCCACGCGCTGCAAGTGCACGCTTCCCTGTATCGTGATTTGTTGACCATCCTTCAACGCGAAGCGTTGCTGGCAGCCTGCGTAAAAGCCCTCGAAATCGCTTCGACGGAAACGCTCACCTCAAGCAAGGGAAAGCAACGTGTGGTGGTACGCAAGGGCAGTGAAACTTTCCGGCGTAAGTTCCTCTCCTCGCTGGCCCGCCAACAGAGCTGGAATGCCGGCGATGCGCTCGATTTTCAATCCGATCTGCGCATGTACGAGGATTTACTGGCGCGCGCCGTGGCTTCCCGCCGTCCGCGCAAGCCGTATGAAGCGGCCAATCATCCATTTGTTGATCGATGCGCTTTTTTGCTCGACTCGGCCTTTCTTGAAAAAGCCAGGCTCGCGGCGAGCCGTGCGCTCGCAAATATTGAGGAGATTGCCGCGATCGTGACGGTTGCGGCCATGGATTCAAGATAGGGCGGTCGACGCGTTTACTTATTGGGCTCGACCAGCACGGCAGTCCCGTAAGCCAGCACTTCGGTTACCCCCTGCATCACTTCGGTTGCGTCATATCGAAAAGCAACCACGGCATTGGCGCCATGCTGCGCTGCGTGCATCAGCAACAGTTCGTAAGCCTCCTCACGGGTCTTTTCGCAAAGGTTCGTCAGAATCGTAATGTTGCCGCCCACGATTGTCTGTAACGCAGCGCCAAGATTTCCAATCACGCTCCGCGATCTGACGATAATTCCGCGCACCACTCCAAAGTTGCGAACGATGCGGTGCCCAGGCAATTCCATCGCCGTCGTCACCATCGATGAATCTACTCGCCCCGCCATGTGATTCTCCTCTCGAGGTCAGCCGCCAACCTTATAGCTGCCAGAGCTGCCGTTTACCGCTGCGATTCTACCTGTTCACATCACTGCTGCGCGAGTGTGGCGCGTTTGCTATTCTCGGCTGACATGGAAAATTTGTTCATTTTTCTGGGCGTCGTGCAGATTCTCGTCGGCGCTTACCTCGTCTATGACGGGGTAAAATGGCTTGCATACGTGAGGCGCCGCGCTTCGACCGACCCGGGATTTTATTCACCACGGACTGCAGTGTTATGCCCATGCAAGGGCGTCGAACCCGGTCTTGAAAGAAACCTCTCCGCGCTCTGTGAATTCGACCATCAAAATTACGAAGTATTCTTCATCCTCGCCTCCGAATCCGATCCTGCCGCGAATATCGTGAATCGCGTTGCATCCCAGGCGCGAGGAAAGGCTCACGTGGTCGTCGCGGGCGCTGCGCAGGAATGCGGGGAAAAGGTTAACAATCTTCGCGCGGCCATCCAACAACTGCGGGAGGATTTCGAGATCATTGTCTTCGCCGATTCCGATGGCCGTCCCGGACACTCGTGGTTGCGGCGGCTGACGGGGCCGCTCATGGATTCCACAATTGGCGCAACGACAACGATGCGCTGGCTGATTCCCAACAAGGATAATCCGGCGAGCATTCTTCTGGCAGCGTGGAATGCTCCCGTTCTTACAATGCTCGGCGAAAATACTGCAAAGAATTTTTGTTGGGGCGGGGGCACGGCGATTCGCAAAAGCGTGTTTGAGCAGAGCGGAGTAATGGACGACTGGCAACACTCCGTTAGCGACGACTATTCGATGACCACGGCGTTGCAACGCGCTGGCCGTCCGATTGTTTTTCTCCCTGAATGCTTAACGGTGTCCTATGTAGAAACGGATTTCGCCGGACTAATGGAATTCACGAACCGGCAGATTCTGATCACGCGCGTGTACTCGCCGAAGCTCTGGGCCATAGCCGGAGCCACGCATCTTCTGTTTTGCGTGACCATCTTGTTGGGCATTTTTCTGGCAGTTGCAGACCTGTTAGCTGGGAGGCCGGCTCTGCAAATCGCGGCGCTGGCTTTTTTGCCGCTGCTGCTCGCTGCAATCCGCGGAGCGCTCCGTGTTACTGCTGTTCAAGAAATGCTTCCACCTCTAAAAGCTCAAATCCAGCAACAATCGTGGATTCATTTGCTCTTAGGCGTCTGGATCCCCTACCTGTATACGAATAATTTCTTGACCTCAGCCGTGACCAGAAAAATCCGCTGGCGCGGGATTCGTTACGAGCTGATTTCGCCGCAGCAGACTCGAATTATTCAGCGGTGATGAAGGGTTGAAGAACGCAGATGGCAATTGTGTTGAATCGAGCAATACAGTCGCCACGGTTTGCGCTTCGGCTGCTTCGTTGCATCGTCAGGAATTTCCACAGAGCAGTATGGAAAAATTTCGCGCTCAGTGAAATTCCTACCTGATGTTCCTACAGCAAAATGGGCGGAAATGTGCATAACTGTACCGTTTTTCGGTAGTTCTGGTACGTCAATTTTGGTCATTTAGTTGCTGTTCGTACAGGCAGTTCGGTACGTTCGCAGGCGGTTCCTTCTCGCGCCTCGGCATAACCGTTCTCTTGAGGCTCAATGGCCTGGACCCCACCCTCGGTCCCGGTCGAGGTGCCGTTCTCGTTTCATCGTTAGCCTCGCTCCGAGGTGCAACTACATTTGCCACGGCAATCCCGGAAAATTTCGGGCTTTGCGAACGGAGAGGTACAAGTGAGAGTGATCCGCAGAAGTGCACAGGTGCATTCCGTGCGCCCCACCCAGCCTGCGATCGCACGTGAGAAGTACTTTTTTTACGAGAGGAACACCGGAGTGGCTCATTTCCATGTCGAAACGGACACGGATGGACGATTCCCGGTCGAACAAGCCGCTGGTTTGCTTGCCATGCATTGCATGGTGCGCAACCAGACCCCATCGGACTACGTGGTTTTGGTGGAAGCAAACACGAGTCATCTGGAAGATCTGGCCGAAAAAGCACAGAAGCTCCTCGAAGCGGGGCGCGCCGTCAAAAGTCACGTTAAGCTGACGCGCCGCGAGCAAGAGGTCCTGAGCGGAGTCGTACGCAGCCTTGCGAACAAGGAAATCGCTGCTTCGCTGAACTTATCGGAGCGAACGGTGAAATTCCATGTTTCATCTCTGCTGGCGAAATTCCGCGTTCGTGGAAGGATGGAACTGGTGCGTGAAGCTGCGCAGCTGCCCGCTACCAGCATTCCTGTTTCCGAACCTGTCGCAACCAGGGAAGCTCGGCCGTACGTTTCTCGCATCATGAGCTACCGCCGGCCCGCTGAAGCGTCATTGATGTCTTTGTCGGGACGCCAGGCAGTCGCTCAGTAAAAAATCCCGATTGGTGTCTGCACTAATACAAAAGCCCGTGACGCTGAGCGTCACGGGCTCTGATTTTTTATGCAGGCTGACCGCGGTTATTTCTTTGCTACGCCATACAGTTCCGCCGCTTTGTCCCAATTCACAACGTTCCACCAGGCCTTAATATAGTCAGGCCGAAGATTCTGATATTTCAGATAGTAGGCATGTTCCCAAACGTCGAGACCAAGGACTGCTTTACCGCCTAGAAAGTACGGCGTGTCTTGATTCGGCGTTGAATCAATCACCAGCTTTCCGTCTTTCACGATCAGCCAAGCCCAGCCCGATCCGAACCTGCCCACACCAGCGGCCGCAAACTTTTCCTGAAATGCAGAGAAAGAACCAAAGCTTGACGCGATCGCCGCGGCCAAATCACCTTTCGGCTCGCCACCGCCGCCCTTCTTCATCAATGGCCAGAACAGTGCGTGGTTCCAATGGCCGCCGCCATTGTTGCGAACGGTTGTGCGAATCGATTCGGGCACCGCATCCAGGTTCTTCAACAGATCGTCAATTGATTTCGATTGGAGATCAGCGTGGCCTTCCAGGGCTTTGTTCAGATTGTTGACGTAGGCCCCGTGGTGCTTGTCGTGGTGAATCTCCATCGTCTTTGCATCGATATAAGGCTCGAGTGCATCGAACGAATACGGCAAAGGCGGCACTGTGAATGCCATAGGTGAGTCCTCCGATCCGCTTCCAGAAGAGCGAACCCGGCAATGCTGCCAGCAGTTAGAAATTCCCTTCTCTTCATTTAGGAACTCCTCAGTGCGGCGCGCCGGTGGTGATGATGATGCACCGCCGATTATACTTCCCCGCGGTTCACGCACTCAACTCTGGGGGAACGAAATGCCGATAAGTCAATTTCTCCGCTTATTGGATGCGCAAGAGCGCCCATCGGGCAGATTCCGAAATTACGGAATCGTCGGATTGGCACAGCTGTTTGAGCGTGTTCTCCACTTCGCGATGGAATGCCGTTCCGGGCGTGATTGGCGCATTGCCAAGCGCAATGCATGCGTTCCGTACCAGGCCCTGCCATTTTGTTCTTTTGACGGGACTACCGCGGAAAGTCTTCTGAAATTTTTCACGCGAAAGATTCGCAATCTTGAGCAGGTCCGGCAGATAGAGGGAGC
>QHYO01000012.1 GCA_003224135.1 Acidobacteriota bacterium
AGGTGGGGTCCCAACTTTTGTTGAGATCAAGGCCTCACGTTATCTGTACTTTCGCACGAAACCCGAGCTCCAGCGCAGACATATTGTATCCAGAGTCCCTTTTAGTGAATGGCTTTGCCAGAAAAACGATGGAGTGTCAGAGGGCGGCCGACAAAAACAAAAACGCCCGCGCCGGAGTGGCACGGGCGTCAAGTCTGTCTGCGAGAAAAAATTATGCGTGGCTGGCTGCAGCGGCTTTCTTGGCGGCTTTTGCTGCCTTCGCCGCGGTCGAAGCCTTACGGCGCCTCTTGGTCTTCGGAGGGGTCGCTGGCGCTTCCCCAATCAATTCCGCCGTCATAATACTCGTCACGAAAAGCTTGGGCCCGTGATCGTCGAAATCTACCGCGGTTCGTTCTCCGTCAGAAGACGTCACGATTCCCAACCCATACACGTCATGCTTGATTGTTTGGCCTTCCTGCATTGTTTGCACGCTTTCCTCCTTGGGCCACTCACTCGACTATTTTTTCTTGTTTTCTACTGATCGAAACTCGTTTTAAGGGGCGGTACTCGATCCTTCGAATTCCGCCCGGCACAGACTCAGAGGCCTGTTACGTTCTCTGCTTGAAGGCCTTTCGGACCTTTCTTTACTTCGAACTCCACCGCCTGCCCTTCGTTCAGCGACTTGTAACCGTCCATCGTGATGGCAGAGAAGTGCACGAACACATCTTCTCCAGTTTGGCGTTGGATGAAGCCGTAGCCCTTCGAAGCGTTGAACCACTTTACTGTTCCTTGTTCCTTCACCGCTTGACCTCGCCTGCGTGGCCCGTTTGCCGGAACCATCGTTTATGGCTTGCCACTCTCGGTCTGTGCCGCACGTCTTTCTTCGGCTGCCACCGGCAACCTTCTCGATTTCCGCCACGCTGCCAGCCCTGACCCGCGCCTTGACACCTTTCGAGCGCAAAAAAAAGACTGCAAATTTGTCCTTGCAGTCCTCCTGAGCGAATCAAAAGGTATTACAAGAGCAACAAACGCTACAGTAAGAATAGCACAAAATGACCCTCTTGTCCACGCCGTTTCGCCCGAAGACTCCGGTGTAACTGTTTGATTTATAAGTGGTTAGAGTGAAAAACGCGCTCAGCACTTACTCTGCCAAATCAGGGTGAAGGCTCGCTGCCTCGCCCCCAGTTTCCTTCTTTTCCCAGTATTTCTTCACCCAAGCTTCCCAACTCTTCCCAGCCGCCGGATCACGACCCGTAAATGCCAGTGCTGCGATGTCAGAATAGGCAATTTTCAGCCGGCCACCGCCGCTTTTCGGCAAAATCCTGACAAACGAAGAACTTAGCGTCGTTCCGTTCACGCGGTCAAAAATATATCCTTCGATTTTCGTACCGTCTTTTTGTGTCAGCGTGACATCCCCGCGATAATCAAAGGCCTTCTCCAGCGCTTCACGCAGTTCCGTCTCGTTCGCCAGCTCTGGCACCCAGCCTTCAATACCCTCTCGCTTGCGCCCTGGTGCTACTTCCAGTTTGTCTGGATCGAAACTACCTGCTCCGGGAGCGTCCTGCCGCTCGAAATGTGTGGGAATACTCATGCTCGAGTCTCTTCCATCTGAGTCTTGCCCGCTTCAATCTGCACCAGTGGATTGAACGCGTGCACCGGCTTCACTGGTTCATCGAGCATGTCCAACGCGTCGGGGTCTCGATACCTAGTCGTTAGACCCGCCTTGATCGTTGCCCACAACCCGCCCAGCCCACTGAAAGTATGATCCACCGCCGAAGCCTCATACCCGCTGTGAACCATGCAGTTCGCGCACTTGGGGTTGCCCGACTCCGTGCCGTAGTTCTTCCACTCCACCGATTCCATCAGCTCCTGGAAGGTGTCCGCGTACCCGTCCTGCAGCAAATAACAGGGCTTTTGCCATCCAAAAACGTTGTACGTCGGCATGCCCCACGGCGTGCACGCGTAATTCCGCTTGCCCATCAGAAATTCCAGGAACAATTTCGATTGATTGAACTGCCAGCTCTTTTTCCGGTTTGAAAGAATGGCCCGGAACAATCTCCGCGTCCGCGCGCGCCCCAAAAAATGCTTCTGATCCGGCGCTTTTTCATAGGAATAGCCGGGTGACAGCATCATTCCTTCCACGCCCAGCTCCATCATTTCGTCGAAAAATCCGCGCACGCTCTTGGGATCGGCGCCATCGAACAAGGTCGTATTCGTTGTAACGCGGAAACCGCGCTTGATTGCCTCGCGAATCCCGTCAATCGCTTGCTCGTAACCGCCTTCACGGCACACCGAAAAATCGTGATGCTCCTTCTGCCCGTCCACGTGCACGGAAAACGTCAAATACTTGCTGGGCGTAAAAAGGTGCAGCTTTTCCTTCAGCAACAGCGCGTTTGTGCACAGATAGATGTATTTCTTCCGCGCGACCAGCCCTTCCACAATCTTGTCGATCTGTGAGTGCATCAGCGGCTCGCCGCCCGGAATCGATACCATTGGCGTACCGCACTCATCTACGGCCTTAAAGCATTCCTCCGGGGAAAGCTCCTGCTTCAAAATGTGCGCTGGATATTGAATCTTTCCGCAGCCTGCGCAAGCCAGATTACATTTGAACAGTGGTTCCAGCATCAGCACGAACGGATATTTCTTACGCCCGGCCACCTTCTGCTTCAAAAGATAGGTCGCAACCGTCCACATCTGTGAAATAGGTACTGGCATTTCGCTCCTGCAGCCGCCAAAAACTCAAAATTAGACAGGGAAATCCCGCGATTCCCTCGGACCTTTACATTTTACCTGACGCATGGCCCTTTTGCCTTCTCCTATTTCCCGCTCCTGTTTCGATGCAATCCACCCGATTCCAGTGGCATTTCAGGTGCCCCCTAGCGCAGGGGACGGTTCGGCACTGCGGCTTTTCTCCTCACCGGAGTAAACTCGCTACACCGCCCTCGACGCCCATGCCTCGCGAAAACCTCAATTCGCTCTTCCGCGATTTCGAACGCTTTCAGCGCGGCCCCGCAATCGTCTACCCTCACGGTTATCGCCACAGTTCTTGGACCTACGAAAAACTCGTTTCAACCGCACTGTTCTTCGCCAACGCTCTGAAATCCCGCGGCATTCGAAGCAACGACCGCATCCTTCTCTGGGCTCCAAACTCCGCCGAATGGGTCGCCGCCTTTTGGGGCTGCCTCCTCTCCGGCGCTGTTGCCGTCCCCATGGACGATTCCGCTTCCCCGGAATTTGCGTGCTGCGTCGCCCGCGATTCTCAAGTCAGACTGATCGTCGCCTCTCGTTCCAAGCCTCAACTCGACCCCGCCATCCCACTCCTCGTAGTGGAGGATTTGGCCGGCATCGCCTCGCATCACGGCGGTTTCGTACGCCAAAGTGTTCCTTGTGAAACACCCGAGCCATTCTTCGAAATCATCTCGAACGAACCGCTCGCCCGCCAGCACATCGCCGAGATTCTCTTCACCTCGGGTACTACCGCCGAACCTCGCGGTGTCGTCCTCACCCACGGAAATTTTCTCGCCAACCTCGAACCCATCGAGAGCGGCATCCAGCCGTACCTCAAGTACGAGCGTTTCCTGCACCCGCTTCGCTTTGTTTCTCTCGTTCCGCTCAGCCACGTCTTCGGACAATTTATGGCGCTCTTCGTTCCCCCGCTTCTCGGCGCAACCGTCGTTTTCGAAAACTCCACCAATCCCGCCGAAATTCTCCGCACCATCAAACGCGAACGCGCCACCCTGCTCATCGCCGTCCCCCGCATGCTCGATCTCCTCCGTTCCACCATCGAACGCGAAATCGATTCCCGCGGCTGGCGCGCTTGGTTCAATTCGAACTACTCCGTTCGAGAGAACCAGCCCTTCCTCCGCCGCGCTTGGCGTTTCCGCCGCATCCATCGCCTTTTCGGCTTTCGCTTCTGGGCATTTATCTCCGGCGGCGCGGCCCTCGGTTCGGACACCGAACTTTTCTTCAAAGGCCTCGGCTTCGCTGTGGTGCAAGGCTACGGCATGACGGAAACCGCCTCACTCATCAGCCTCAATCACCCGTTCAGCGCGGCGGAAGGCTCCGTTGGCAAGATTCTGCCCGGCCGCGAATTCAAACTTGCCGCCGACGGCGAAATCCTTGTTCGCGGTGAAAACGTCTCCGCAGGTTACTGGGAAAAGGGAACTTTTCAGCAAACCTCAGACGAAATCGGCGGCTGGCTGCGCACGGGCGATCTCGGCGAACTCGATTCGAATGGCAATCTCAAGTTCCGTGGCCGCAAAAAAAATGTCATCGTCACCGCCGCCGGCCTCAACATCTACCCCGAAGACCTCGAGTCCGCGCTAAAAAAGCAGCCCGCCATCCGCGATGCCGTCGTGATTCCGCTCGATCGCAATGGCAACGCCGAACCCTGCGCGGTCCTGCTCTTAAATCAATCGATGAAAGCTACGGCTGTTCTTCCGAGCCTGCCCGCGCAAGCAGAGGAAGCGAGAAATCCGTCTTCGCCTTCCGCGGTCCGCTCCACGGACGCCGAGACCGCCATCAGCGGCGCTAACGCCACCCTCGCCGGCTACCAGCAAATCCGCACCTGGCTTGTCTGGCCCGAGCCAGATTTTCCTCGCACTCCCACCGGCAAATCACGCCTCGCCAGCATCAAAGCGCGCGCCTCCGAGCTCCTCAATCTAAGCGCGACCTTCCGCCCGGCCTCTTCGACTTCCCTCTCAAACCAAGTCGACCCACTGGCTAAGTTCAATTCCTCCACGTCCTTGGACTCATTGTCCTCCCTTGATCGCGTGGAACTTCTCTCTGCCCTCGAACACCGCTACAACATCGAGCTCAACGAATCCGCCTTCTCCGAAGCAAAATCTGTCGCCGACCTCGAAAAACTTATCGCGCAACCCGCCGCCGAAAGTTCCCGTTCGAACCATCACTATCCCCAGTGGACTCTCCGCGAACCCATACGCCTCGCGCGCCTCTTCCTTTATTACGCGCTCGTCTGGCCTGCCACGCAGCTTCTGGCTCACCCGCGCATTCTCGGCCGCCACCATCTGCAAAATCTCAGCGGACCCGTCATCGTTGTTTCAAATCACATCACTCGTCGCGCCGATATCGGGCTCATCCTCGCCGCACTCCCCGCGCGATTCCGTCATCGCCTCGCCACTGCGATGGGAGGCGAATCTCTTCGCCGTATGCGAACTCCGCCGAGAGAATGGCTTTTCGCCAAACGTTGGGCCTACCAGCTCGGCTACCTCCTCGTCACCGCGCTTTTCAATGTTTTTCCGCTTCCGAAATTTTCCGGCTTCCGCCAAAGCTTCCGCTTCGCCGGCGAATCCGCCGACCGCGGCTATTCCGTCCTCATTTTTCCTGAAGGAGAGGTCAACAACTCCGCTGACGGCCGCATGGCCCCGTTTCAAACCGGCATCGGTCTGCTCGCGCAAAATCTTGCGTTACCTGTGGTACCTATGCGCCTCGATGGCGTCTGGCAAATGAAGCGCGAACATCACCGCCTTGCCCGCATTGGCGAAATCACTATCCACATCGGCGCGCCCATCACCTTCTCACCCGACATGCCAGCCAGCGAAATCGCCCATCACCTCGAATGCGCCGTTCGTTCCCTGTAGCGCAGAGTTTATCCCGCCTGCCCTTTAATAATCTGTTCTCTATGGCTGTCCCACCTGATGCACTCTCGCCACCACGCCAGTCGAATACCGCGCCACGTACAACTCTCCCGCCTGATCCCGCCCAAAACCCGCCAGATCACCACCCGCCGTGTTCAACAAAAACGTCCTCGTCCAGCTCTGGCCGCTTTGCGTCAACGACCACACTCGCCCACTGATAAAATCGCCAAATACATACGCTCCGGCGAGCGCGGGCATTTTCGTTCCGTGGTACACATGCCCGCCAATCACTGTCTCGTCTCCTTGCGATCGGTCATAATCAAAGATCGGATCCGTCAACGTATTGCCGGTTTGTGTGCACATCGTGGGGAACGGATGTGTACCTTCCCGGATACTCCATCCCATGTTCGAGCCGCCTTGCTGCGGCGTCAGCATGTCCACTTCTTCAAAACTATCCTGCCCCACGTCACCAATCCACAAATTTCCGTTCGCGCTGTCGAACGAAAACCGGAATGGATTCCGTAATCCGTAGAGC
>QHYO01000455.1 GCA_003224135.1 Acidobacteriota bacterium
TTTACTCTTGGTTACGTCATGGGACGCAATCAGCTGGACGGACAGGTGCGAGCTGCCACGACTCACGGCTCAGACTCTGCATTGCCGATAAAGGCCGATCCCGCGCCGCGGCAGTCCAAGAGCCCGGTGAGTACACCGGGCACATCCGACCCAGCTAGCGACGTCAACGCCACACCGCCAAGTTCGGAATGGGAGTTTTACCGGGCGGGGGACAAGAAATCCTCGAATGATCATTTGAAGCCGGCACCCGCCGCATCTACCTCAGCGCAACCGAAGGCCATGGTGACGAGCGCAAAAGGAACTGTTCCACCGGCAGGCCGTTCGGTTGTGTCCGCACAGGGTATTCCGCGCGGCTCGTACCTTCTGCAGGTGGCGGCGCTTCGAGTGGAGTCCGAAGCGATCGCGGTTGCAAATGATCTTCGCAAAAAGAAATTCCCCGCATTCGTGCAAACTCCGCAAGGCGACAAGTATTATCGCGTCCAAGTCGGCCCGTACACGGACCAGAAAGCCATGCAGGCCGCAAAAAAGGGCCTGGAGACGGCGGGCTTCAAAGCGATTACCAAGCACTGATGTCGCCGTCCCGCTGGCCGGGTTGGCTGCATTCTGGTCCTCAGCAGAATTTCCCCTCAGCGTTCCGTCTCGTTGTTTCTGCTATCACGGGAGCCGGTCTCGCGCTCTCGTTCACCTGGTTCTACTTCCCTGTGTATGCGTGGATCAGCATCGGTCTGTTGCTGATGATGCTCTTTGGCGCGAAGCCGCTGGTGGCGTTTTTCTGTGGTTTTGTTCACGCAATTGCGTTTGTATTTGCGTCCGTCCCCTGGATTGCAGAAGTTCTGGCCGTGCATGGAGGAATGTCGCGGCTCGGCGGTTGGGGCGTTCTGCTGTTGATTGCGATGACGTGGGGGGTTCTTACCGGCGGTTTTACCTGGACAGTGAATAGGATCTCTTTCCGGAGCGTTCTGATGGCGTGCGTCGCCGCTCCGTTCGTGTGGGTAACATCGGAATTCGCCCGCGCCCACTTACCGGAAATCAGTTTCCCGTGGAACCTCTTGGGCTATTCGGCGGCAGCGAATGCCGCGTTGGCACAAACAACCACGCTCACGGGAATTTATGGATTGTCGTTTCTGGTGGCGGCGTTCAATGCCTTGCTTGCATGGGCCGATGCGGCGAGAGCAGTCAGCCTAAAGAAACGACTGGGCATCATCGCGGCATCGCTGGCGGTTATTTTTGGAGTTACCTTGACGGGTGGAAGGCTTGTCCCGGAAGCAAGAGCGGGGCATTTCGCACGCGGGGTGCAGCCGAATTTTCCCGAAACGGACTCGTATCCCCCCAACTGGTTCGAACTTCACAAAGAGGACATGGACGAGCTGGATCAATTGAGCGTTGAGCCCTCGGTTCACCAACCCGATTTGATTGTCTGGCCGGAAGCGCCCGCGCCATTTTCGTGGCAAGACAACCAATTTTCGAAGCGGGCCTCGAGTCTCGCGATCCGCTCTGGGCATCCATTCCTTGCGGGAGTGGTGGAATGGAAGACCGAGCAGCTGCCTTCGGGTCACATCGGACCGGCGCCATACAACAGCGCTTTACTTGTCGATCCGCAAGGACAAAAGGTTTTCGTGTACGACAAAAGGCATTTGGTTCCCTTCGGAGAATATGAACCGTTTCCGCTGATTCACCGCGTAGTGCAGAGCGTCTCGAGCGAAGTCGGCGGCTTTCGCAAGGGAAGTGTCGCGGCGGTTGGTACATTCCCAAACAACTACAAATTCGGTGTTTATATCTGTTACGAAGCAATTTATCCGGGGGAGGTCCGCGAGTTTGCTGCTAGGGGCGCAAACCTCTTCATCAACATTTCGAATGACGGCTGGTTCGGAAAATCCGCAGCAGCGGAGCAGCATCTGCGAATGGCGCGCGTGCGCGCCGTGGAAAATCGCAGATGGCTTCTGCGCGTTACCAACAGCGGTATCACGGCCGCTATCGATCCCTACGGAAAAATATACGAAACAATTCCGTGGAATGTCCGCGGGGCCGTGGATCTGCCCTATGATTTCCGCACGGACACAACGTTTTATACGCGTTTCGGCGACTGGTTCGCCTGGATGTGCGTGCTTATTTCGGTTATTCTGCTACTACAAACTTTTTGGAAGAGAACATGATTCTTGAAGATTTGCAGTATCGCTATGAAGCTCTAAAGCAACGCATTTCGCTGGTGCGGAGTTATCTTTGACGCTCCACATTTCCGCGAAGAACTGAAATCCCTCGAAGCAAAAATATCTCAGCCGGATTTCTGGAACGACCAGGAAAAGGCTCAGGGTGTGCTCCGCGAACGGAAACGTGCCGACGACCAGATTTCCGCCGAGGCGAAACTGGATGCAGTGGTCGGCGACATAGAAACGTATATCAACCTGGCGCAGGAAGAGACCGACGCACAGCAGCGCGAAGATCTGGTGAAAGACCTGGATCGTGAACTTGCAAGCGCGGAAACATACATCTCCGAACTCGAAACTCGCACTTTGCTCTCCGGCGAGTCCGATCACTTGAACGCCATCATGACCATCAAGCCCGGTGCTGGCGGGACAGAATCACAGGATTGGGCGTCCATTCTGTTCCGCATGTATTTGCGCTGGGCGGAGCGCAAAGGGCTGGAAGCGGTGGTGCTCGACGAAACCGACGGAGAAGAAGCCGGAATCAAGAACGCCACCATTCAGTTTTCCGGCGAGAACGCTTACGGAATGCTCGCGGGAGAAACAGGTGTTCACCGTCTGGTTCGCATTTCGCCTTTTGATCAGGCCGCGCGCCGGCACACTTCGTTTGCGTCGGTGTTCGTGATTCCAGAAGTGGATGACCGTATCGAGATCAGCATCAAGCCGGACGAATTGAAAGTTGATACCTATCGCGCAGGCGGCAAGGGCGGCCAGAACGTCAATAAAGTGGAGACTGCTGTCCGCATCACCCATCTTCCGACGGGCGTGGTCGTTGCGTGCCAGGCGCAGCGCAGCCAGGGCAAAAACCGCGAAATGGCGATGAAAATGTTGCGCTCCAAGCTCTACGATTTGGAAATCAAGAAACGCCAGGAAGAAACAGACAAGCTGGACGAGACTAAATTGGAGATTTCGTTTGGGAGCCAGATTCGCTCTTACGTGATGCAGCCCTACCGGTTGATCAAGGATCATCGCACCAAATTCGAGGTTGGAGATGTGGACCGCGTGCTGGACGGCGATCTCGATCCGTTTATCCGCTCTTATCTGATGGCAAAGAAGAGCAAGGGGAAGTTGACGGTCGAGCCCGACGAAGACGCTGCATAGCAAATCCAAAATGTTGTTCGACGAGCTTTAGCCGGTTGGCGGCGCAATTCAATCTTTGTATGGATCAAATTCGTTTGCGCCTGCCATCGCCACACCGACCGGCGTGAGCGTGTGCAAAATGTGAACGCTGTCGCCGTGCTCGCTCAGCACTTCATGCAGGCGCTTGTAACAGTGTGGCGACTCATCGAGCCCGGCGCCGCGCAATTCCACGCCAGCGCGGCTTACCCATTCTTGCATCATTTCCTGTGAGACTCTCCCCGGCCGCACAACCTGTCCGGTCTTGCGATCTACTTTGCCTTTGGCTTCCATGCGGCCCATCACGCGCCCCGCACCGTGAACCGTGCTGTAAAGCGAATGCTTTGCGGATTCATTCTCCGCGCCTTCAAGAATTACAGATGTTTCGCCCATCGTTCCGCCGACAAACCCCTTTTGCCCGGGAAACGCGGGCGTTGCGCCTTTCCGCACGACCCAAAGCTCCTCGCCCTGATGCGTTTCGCGCCACGCAAAATTGTGGTGGTTATGCACCTCTGCAACGATCCCCGCGCCAAGAATTCGCGCCACGCGTTGACACACCCAGTCGCGCCCCGCATAGGCGTACGCTCCCGCAAGATGCATGCATTCGATGTACTGCGCGCCAAGATCAGTCGAAGCCGGTATTACGCATGGCTCGACGTCCATGCCATCTTTCGCGCCAGCCTTCTGCAGGAACCACGTTGCGATTTTGTGACCCAGTCCGCGGGAACCGAAGTGTACGCCAATCCACACGCGGTCTTGCTCGTCAGTGAAGAGATCGACGTAATGATTTCCGGACCCTACTGTGCCGAGCTGCTGACGAGCCATCTCCTTGAGCGGCGCAGCAGGCTGCGTCTTCCACGCATCGCTTTCGAACAACGCATGTTCCACGCGTTCGTTGTTTCTGCGGCCCACGCC
>QHYO01000456.1 GCA_003224135.1 Acidobacteriota bacterium
GAGCACGTTCTCATCCGGCGATGAATAAACCTTCCAGGAAATGCCGCGAGTTTGGAGCTGCTCAGGCATCGTCGTGTAGGTCAGCCGGCCGTTGAACGCCGAGCGATTTGCAATGATGGTCTGCAGAACAGGTCCGCCATTCTGTCCAGCTGGATCAATGGAAGCCGCCATGGTGTAGAGGCGGTTCGGATCGGTGGGCCCCAGCACGGAACAGAAATAGTTGTCGCAGATCGTGAACGCATCAGCCACAGCATAGTAAAAAGGAATGTCCGCGCGCGTGTAGTAGCCCATGGTGAGTACGGCATCATTGGGATTGATCGGTAGGCGAGAGGTCACAAAGCCATCCATTGCGCCGTTATTCCAGCTCAGGTGTTGCGGTACCCAATCATGCGTAATGTCGTGAGTGCAGGCCGCGTTCGTTATCGAAGTGTCGAGATGGAATGGCAGCAATTTCGCAAGTGGCGGGGCGGCGGTGTTGGCAGGGTCAGGTTGTTGAAATGCTGCACTTTGATCGGAAAAACCCCGGACGCCGCGGTAGCTTCCGAAGTAGTGATCGAAAGAACGGTTTTCCTGGATCAGGATGATCACGTGGTCGATGTCGCTCAATTTTGCGCAAGCGGGTGGGATGGGTGAACCTGTTGAAGTGCCGACAGAAGCGCCTCCGCAGCCAGACAAGGCCAGCGACGCGATCTCTGCGGCGGCTGCGATGCCGCCTAGCTTCAAGAGTTCTCGCCGGGTTACCCTGTGGACAGTCATACAAGCTTTGATGCGATTCTCTCCATGTGCGGAAGAAGATGCTTTGTGGAGGCATCGAGAAGGCAATTCACTCCTCAGCCGGACGGAGCAAGGATCGGCCGTCAATACCCTCTGAGACAGGCTGAAGAATGCCACGCTAACGCGAGCTGTCACCTTGCAGAAAATTACAGGTCTTGGGATTTTTGCGGTTACGGGCTGCGATGTTGGACCGCACCGCCTCCCTAGTGCGCTGGAGGATTGTGGACATCGAAGCTCTGGATACGTGCTCAACAACCAGCTTCGTGAACCAGTGGAGTAATGCTGAAATATCCCGACTCAACGCGATTGCTTCCACTTCAATGTACACGCCGCCGTCCCGCTCCTCGAACTTTGTGAGACTGTAAAGCCGCCAAATATAACCATGACCCTCGTCCGTCCGGAGCTTGTGCGAATCGGGTTGACCATAATCCTTGATCTCCTGAACGCGAGTACTGTAGGAGATGCAGTACAGGTGTCTCCCATCCAGCTGCGCGCAGTGCGACTCGAATTGACCCTCCAAAACGATCTTCTCGAAGAGCACGCTCTTCAGCCCGACCAAAGAGAACTCGTAATCCTCGCCGGTCCGGCTGACAAGTTTCGATTCGATGACTGTGGGCTTGTAGAAATCCTTGTAGCGGTTGTAGTCGTGAACCACGGCGAATACATCATTTATTCCGACGCAGGGGATGAAAACGGCCCCAATCCAGTCATGGATGAGCCCGTCGTGCACCTTCTGCAGGCTAGCTTCTCGCGCGGGTGAAATCAGAATTTCACCTTGGCGAACGCGCTGGCTCCGGCCAGGCTTTTCCTCGATCCACAGAAATGGATCGCCCGTACCTAGATTGCGGTGCATATGTAAGTTGGCCGTCCGAAGATAATCGTCCCACGCGTTGAGCGTCTCCTGTTTCAATTCTGATGCCGAAATCGCGGGGACAGCCAGAAGCACCAGGATCGCGAGCCCATTTCGGAACAACTTGAGACGTTGAGGGCGCATAGCCTTATTTAGTCTGATGTGCGAATAGGATGGTGTGCCGCCTCGCTCTATCCATCAATCGGCTATTGGCGATTCATGGTTCCTAACCCTACCCAAGAACCGCGTGTACCGTGGGAAGCACCAAAGAGCGAACTACCTCGTCGATTTGTGACGGTGTTAACCGGCTACGGCGATCCATCCACCACATCAGAACCGCGAAGAAAGCCGCTGTGAGATAGTGAATAAACAAGTCAACGGGAACCTCCGACTTCGCCGTCTTCAGCTTCGCAATCTCGGCCTTGCATTCTCGTTGTATCAACTCCTCCAAGATCTCCTGGAGGCTCTGGCGAACAATCGGCCACGCCCGCGTATTCAAGAGTGCGAAATACACATTGCGGTATCCGTGTGCGTGTTCGAACATGGCGCGGCTGAACGCAGTCACGCTCTCGTGAAAGCAGGTGCTCGGCCGAGATCGCCACAAATGATTGAAAAGATTGGTGGACGTGGCGGGACTCGAACACGCGGCCCCCTGCTTGCAAAGCAGGCCGGTCAAAACACTAACAGCTTTGTCTGGTGTCGCTTACACGGAAAACCAGCGAAATTTCCGCTCTCTCAAATGTCCCGAAGTTGTAGCGAACTTTTCCAGGCCTCTGAACTTCCGAATGCGGTTTCATGTAGGTCCGCAATCGGCAATCTTCCCGCGATTGTACCGTCGGGGCGCTCAAACCTCTGTCCTTCACATGACGCTTAATTCGCTGAGCGATTTTGACGGATTACAATCAGTGATATATCATGGTATATACCGTAAGGAGGTGATATGACCCGTACCGCCAAACTGTTCCGCAACGGCCGTAGCCAAGCGGTTCGCCTTCCCTCGGATTATCGGTTCGAGGGTTCCGAGGTGTACGTGCGCCGCGATCCGGCTACGGGGGATGTGATCCTCTCGCGGCGTCCCGAGTCGTGGGAGGATTTCTTCGAGTTGATGAAAGGCATCGACGTGCCTTCGGATTTTCTGGCCGAGCGTGACGACCCGCCCCCGCAGAAGCGGAAGCTCTTCTGATGCCCCCACGCTACCTGCTGGACACGAATACTGCCAGTTACATTATTAAAGGCAATGTTCCGCGGGTTCGTGAACGGTTGCTGAAGGTGCCCATGTCGCAACTTCTAATTTCGGCAGTTACGGAAGCCGAGTTGCTGTTTGGAGCGGCACGGAAGCGCGAGGCTGTACGGCTGAAAACAGCTATCGACGAATTCCTACTGCGAGTGGATTCTCTGCCGTGGGATTCCAACGCGGCGAGACGCTACGCTGATTTGCGGGCCGCCCTTGAGTTCGGTGGGATCCCGATGGGAAATTTGGATATGATGATCGCGGCTCATGCATTGGCCGCCGAAGCCATTTTGGTCACGAGCGATCGTTCTTTTCGCCGATTGAAGCACTTGAAAATCGAGGATTGGACCATATAAGACCGGCTCGGGCGATTATCCCGAAGTCCCACTCGAAGCGGAGCATTTCTAGATATATCGTAGATTGCATGAACCGGATACGTCTGAAATAGGAGGTGAACCTGTGAAGGTAGCAGATCGCATGGTTGGCGGATTCGTTCCAGTGGGGATAGCCGCGTCATGTGATTAGCTCATTCCGCCTCCGAAGGATTTAATGAAAATCTTGCTGTTCAATCCAGATAACGGTGTAACGCTCAACTTCATGTCGAATCTTTGGATGTTTCTACGGCTAGCAAGCGCCACTTGGACGAGTCGCTGTTCCCGCTTCTTGTGCCGGAAGAATCTGTGAATTCGGCACGGCATACGGTGTTTGGCCAGCCAGGTTTGCCGTACATTGCTGAAGCACCTGTTGAATTGGGGAGATCGGTGACGGAAGGTTCGGCAACGAGTGATCAGGCGCTTTGAAGTTGAGAGCGCTGGTGAAATCGCCTACTGTGGCGCGACGCCATGCGCTCAAGTTCGGCACTTCCGCACCAAACCGTGTTTCAAGGAATCGCAATACGGAAGTGTGATCGAAGAGATCGGAGGAGACAAACCCACCGCGGCTGAAGGGCGAAATGATCAGCGTCGGCACACGGAAACCAAGACCAATCGGACCGGGTATCGGAGGGCTGCCGATTACTGTGGGGTCCGGGACGGCAGGTGCGGTTACATATTCGCCGGCGGTTCCCAGAGGTGGCGTAACCGGTGCTACGTGATCGAAAAATCCACCGTTCTCATCATACGTCACGAACAGAACCGTTTTTGCCCATAGCGCTGCATCCGCTGTTAGGGCATCCACAATTAGCGACAGGATATTTTCACCAAACAGCGACGGGGCCGGAGGATGATCGGAGGTTACGACAGACCCTATGATCCAGGAGACTTGCGGCAGGTTTCCGGCCGCGACAT
>QHYO01000457.1 GCA_003224135.1 Acidobacteriota bacterium
GAAAAGACGAAACGCTATCAATCGCTCGATAGGACGTACGAGCAGTTCCTGATGGAATCGCCCACACTCTCAAACACAAGGTCACAACTTAGGTGAGTACTTCAGCACAAAAAAAAGCCGTGCCCGCGCTGCAGAAGAAGGATCTGAGCGCCCTCATGCCGTATCTGCGGCGCTACAGGTGGTCGATCGTGCTTGGCCTGCTGGTTGTTTTGTTGATGGGAATCATCGGGAATGTGATTCCGTTGGCGACGGGCGTCATCACCGATACGCTGGCAGGCAATCCGGTTCCATTTGAGCATTCGGCCGCAGCGCACGATCGCGTGTTGCTTCCAGGAGTCACGGGATCGGCGCTAAGCCGTTCGATTCCCTATTACGAACCCAGCAGCCGCAAAACGCTGGGCATTTACTGCCTGATTGTAATCGTGTGCGTGAGTATCAAGGGTTTTCTGTCGTTCATGGCGCGCTGGAAGCTGATCGGTGTGTCGCGCGATATCGAATTCGACATTCGCAATGACTTGCTCGGACGGCTGTTGTTGCTTGAGCCGGAATTTTATGTGCGCAATCGCACAGGCGAATTGATGTCGCGCGCGACCAACGATCTGAACGCGGTGCGCATGGTGCTGGGGCCGGGGATTATGTACAGCGCCACGACGATCGTAACGATGATTTTTGCGATTGCGGTAATGATTACGTTGTCGCCGTCGCTCACGCTGTGGGTGTTGTTACCGGCTCCCGTGGTTGCGGTGGCGGTGTGGTTCTTTGGGCGGACGATTCACGATCTGTACGAACGAATCCAAGCGGCGCTGGCGACGTTGACGGCGCGCGTGCAGGAAAACTTGTCAGGCGTGCGCGTGGTGCGGGCTTACGCTCAAGAAGAAGCTGAAAAGCGCGGCTTTGATGAACCGAACCGCGAGTACGTCGCGCGAAATATCAAGCTGATTCGCACCTGGAGCATGTTCATGCCGTCGCTGCAGGCGCTGATCGGAGTAACGTTTCTAATTGTGCTGTGGCAGGGCGGACACCAATTGTTGCGCGGGCAGATTTCGCTGGGCGCCCTTATTTCGTTTAATGCGTATTTGACGCTGCTCGTCTGGCCCATGATTGCGCTTGGATGGGTGACAAATATTTTCCAGCGCGGCGCGGCGTCCATGGGTCGGCTTAGCTACATTCTTGCAGCGAACCCAAGCATCGATGATTCGGAGGCCAAGGTTGCGGCCAACACAATACCGGCGGGAGAAATTGAGTTTCGCCGATTGACGTTCAGCTATCCGACTTCGCTCGCCGGAAACGATTCCAAAACGAAAGCAAAGTCGAATGGCCAGGCCACTGGCGGCAGCAACGGTTCTCACCCGGTGCTGCAGGACATTGATTTGAAAATTCCGGCGGGCTCGACGCTGGCGATTGTGGGACCAACCGGCAGCGGCAAGACCACGCTCGCAGCATTGATCGCACGGCTGTGGGAAGCCCCGAACGAGCAACTCTATTTAGACGGAAGGCCGCTGCGCGAATGGCCACTGGCGACGTTGCGCGGCTCGATCGGCTTCGTGCCGCAGGACACATACCTTTTTGGCGAAACCGTTGGCGGCAACATCGCGTTTGGATTGCCGCAATTTACCGAAGAACAGGTGCGAGAGGCCGCGGGAATTGCGAACCTCGATGGAGACATTCAGGATTTTCCCAAGCGCTATGAGACGGTCGTGGGCGAACGCGGGATTACGCTTTCCGGCGGGCAAAAGCAACGCGCCGCAATCGCGCGCGCCGTGATTCGCGACCCGCGCATTCTGATTCTGGATGACGCGCTTTCAAGCGTCGACACGCAGACAGAAGAGCGCATCCTGAGCCGTTTGAAAGAGATCATGGCAGGACGGACCACCATTCTGATTTCGCATCGGACTTCAACCGTGCGAGACGCCGATCAGATTGTTGTGTTGCTAGGCGGAAAGATCGCGGAATGCGGCACGCACGATGAACTGCTGGCGGCCGGCGGTTACTACGCGGATTTGTACCGCAAGCAGCTGTTGGAAGAAGAGCTGGAACGCGCATGAGCAACCCACACGAAGAAGAGGCACTCGGCAAGGCGTACGATTCGCGCTTGATGCGGCGGCTGCTGCGGTACATGGCGCCGTACAAGTGGTGGGTGGTCCTCGCGCTGGGGCTGGTGGCCATCGTAACGCCGCTCGAACTGGCGCCGCCGCTCTTGTTTAAGAACGCGATCGACCGCTACTTCGTTCCGGCGATGAAGGGCGCTGTCGGCGAAGGCCAAGCGTGGCAAGGAATTTTGTGGATCTCGGCGATCTACTTTTTTGTGCTGATTCTGGATTTTCTCGCGCAATACGCACAAATCCGCATCATGCAGCGGGTCGGGCAACAGACGATGTACGACATGCGGAGCGGCATCTTTGGCCACCTGCAGCGGCTGCCGATGACCTACTTCGATCGTAACCCGGTGGGCAGGCTGGTGACGCGCGTAACGACCGACGTCGACGCGCTGAACGATCTCTTCGCGGCTGGCGTGGTCACAATGATCAACGACCTGTTCTTACTGGTCGTGATGGCGGTCCTGCTTTTCCGGATTGACGTACGGCTGGCACTCGATACGTTGGCCGTGTTGCCGGGCATCCTGATCGTCACTTTTGTATTTCGACATTTCGTGCGCGAGGCCAATCGTAAAATCCGCACTGCGATTGCGCGAATCAATGCCTTCCTGCAGGAATACATTTCTGGAATGCACGTGGTGCAGCTGTTCAATCGCGAACCAAAGGCAATAGCGGAATTCGAACGCCGCAACCGCGACAACATGCTTGCCTGGCGTGACGCGATCCTTGCGTACGCACTGTTCTATCCTGCTGTAGAATTTTTGAGTTTCGCCACGATCGCCCTGATCTTCTGGGCCGGCGGCATGCGCATTCTGGGCGGAACACTGACCCTGGGAGTGCTGACAGCGTTCACGATGTACGCGCAGCGATTCTTCCGTCCGATTCAGGACTTGAGCGAGAAATTCAACATTTTGCAGTCGGCAATGGCCGCCAGCGAACGAATTTTCAAGCTGCTCGACGAGCCGGTGACGATTGAATCCTCGGCGGACGCGCGACGTCTGACCGCCGCGCGCGGTGAAATTGAGTTTCGCAATGTGTGGTTCAGCTATCGAAACGTCGCCGAACCCGCCGATGAAGATTGGGTGCTGCGCGATGTCTCGTTCCGGATTTCACCGGGTCAAACGTTTGCGATTGTCGGGCACACGGGCGCCGGCAAGACCACCCTGATTTCGCTGCTACTGCGTTTCTACGATATCCAGCGCGGGCAGATCCTTTTGGATGGAATCGATGTCCGCTTTCTCGATTTGCAGGATCTGCGCCGGCACTTCGGAATTGTGCTGCAGGATCCCTTCCTCTTTACCGGAACGATCGAATCCAACATTCGGCTCGGCACGCCGGGCATTATTCGTGATGACGTAGAGCGCGCAATCGACAAAATCGGCTTGGGCGAGTTCGTGCACTCGCTCCCGGAAGGAATTGCCACTTCCGTGAATGAACGTGGCTCAACTC
>QHYO01000458.1 GCA_003224135.1 Acidobacteriota bacterium
ATGCATCGGTGTCGTACCGGCATGATTGGTGCGTCCCAAGAACACGAACTCCATTCGCGTTTGGCCCACGATGGCCTCCACGACGCCGAGCCCTCGTCCGAGCGACTCGAGGACTGGTCCCTGCTCGATGTGAAACTCCAAATAGGCTAGCGTAGCGTCACTCAGCGCCGCGCGTGGAATTTCTGCCGGGTTCAGTCCAAAGTTTTCGATTGCCATGCGAATCGAGATTCCATTCGCGTCCCGGTGACTAAGAAGCTCGTCATCCAGTGCGCCAACCAACGCGCGGCTGCCAATGAACGGTGTGCTGAACCGGACTCCTTCTTCCTCAGAAAATCCGACGAGCTCGATTCCGAAGGGAAATCGCCGGCCTTCCAGAGCTTCGAGAATCGCAACGGCAATCACTACCCCGAGAACACCATCGTAGGCTCCGGCATTCGGGACCGTATCGAGGTGCGATCCGAGAAGCAGCCTCGGTGCATTAGCCTTTGAGGCCGCATAAAAGCCGCGCAAATTTCCAGCTGCATCGACGGTCACATCGGCTCCCACCGCGTTCAGCCAACTGGTGATCTCCCGATGACAATCACGCATCGGCGCAGAGAGAAACGTCCGCCGGGTGTTACCAAAATCTTCCGAGAACGCCGCCAGTTTTTTGCAGCGAGCGACAGCCTTTTCGGCCTCTGCGCGAATTCTTGCGCTCTCAACTATTGTCACGGAGTCTTAGCCTTCTCGGCGAACGCGTGCCTCGATATAACCGTGTGGCTCGTCGATTGGCACAAAAATTTCATTAGGGTTGTTCTGCCCAAATCCACCGAGATCTACCAGAAGATAGTGTTTGTTCGGCAGCGTCAACTCGATTTCTTCAACTTCAGGAACATTCGCAAGAACGGCTTCACCCATTGCGTACAAAGTGTGTTGCACGGATTTGCTGGTATGTCCGGCAAACACGCTCAGCAAAACTCCGCGGATCGCGGATCGTAAGGTAACAAACGAGGCGTCTGGCGACGAGTAGTTCCAACGTGCACGGACGACACTGCCAAACAAGCGGTCGCTCATCTCCGGTAGAGTCGTCAACGAATCCTTAATGAACCCGACGAATTCTGAGCCCGCCGTTTTCAGTATGACCAGGTTTTCAAAACCCGAACGGACGGATAGCACGCCAATGCGCGCCGCTCTAATCTCGGCAGTCTGCCGCTCGTTGTTCGATTGTACAAAGGTAGTCGGATGCGGCTTTCCATCCGTGTGAAGATGCTCCCACGTATTTTCCGATAGCGTGACTCGCGCCGCTGAGATCTGCGGGTTGCGGTCCAGCAAGAACGAGCTCACCTCTTTGCCAAAGTCTTCCATGCACTCCGCCAAAGAGTTTCGTGCAAGCCAGTACACGGTGTTCTTCATGGTGTCTGTGGGGAGGATTTTGCTGTTGTCGCCATTCACGAAGCAGGACTGGAAATCTCCTTCAACAAGAATCTCTACTGTCCATTCACGAAAATCGTGCCGGTCAGGATGCCGCTTCACTTTTACAACGCGCACTCGTGACTTGCCGTACCTGTTTTCGGCCAGTGTAATCATCGGATCAGCTTCCCCGGTATGTCGTAAAGCCATACGGACTCAGGAGCAACGGAATGTGAAACTGTGATTCGCCCTCGCGCACCTGAAACGTGATTTCGACAACCGGATACAATCCTGCGACCTTCTGAGTCAGGTGATAGCTGGCCGTATCAAAGGCTAAACGGTAAAGCCCTGCGCGAAGAACTTCGTTCTCGGGCAGCACGTCATCACAGCGTCCGTCTGAGTTCGTGCGTGACGAATGTAACTCCACCCATTCACCGCCAGACTTTTGCCTCTCCAGCCGAACCGGTATGTCCTTCGCCGGTTTACCCAGAGCGACATCCAGAACATGCGTCGAGATTCGTTTCATCGGGAGAGCCATTTCTTCAGCCGAAGGTGCGTGATTAGTCGTTGCTGCTCGGCTGTTTCATGAAGTTCCGTCGCTTGCTCGTTCCGCAAGCGCCTTCGAAGAATTTCCAGGATTTCCAGTGCCGATTTGCCCGTGGCGCAAACGATAAAGATGCGGTTGAAACGCTGTTCATATTCGCGATTACCCTCCGCCAAGGCAACCTTGACATCGTCGCTCGCAGCACCAAGGCTCCGCTGTTCTTCTACCGACCAGCCCGCAGACTGCGTTGAGCCGGTGGCCGATGATTCGCCAATACGCGGATGACTGTGAAACGCCTCCAGCCAGTCGGATTCCGCCAGACTCTTCCAGACTTGGTCACAGGCAGTCAACAAAGCTGTTTCATCGACGATCGGTCTTCGCGCCGCCATCCCATACGCCCAGACCTTTGCACCGCAACAAGGCAAAATCCCCTGTGCCGCTTCATCCGGCGGCAGACCGTTCCAACGCGCCAACGCATCACTCATGTTTCAGTTCGAGGAGCGCTCCAGCTGCTCCAGATATTCCGCTACCAGATTCCCCGCCACAGCCGCGCGATATCGGGCCGACGATCGAATGTCGTCAATCGGCTGGACCTCCGCGGTTGCCGTCGTTCTCGCCAATTGCACAAGCCATGAGTCGATCCGATTTCCCTTTACGATTCGCTCTGTGCCGGTCAAACGAAGGGGAACCGGCGCGACGCTTCCCATCGCGAGACGAATATCCTCGACAACGCCATCCGCGAGACGACCGAGCGCGGCCAGGCAAACCTTTGCGATCGCCTGAGCATTGCGTGCTCCGACCTTGCGCGCATGCGCATAATACTCTGAAAATCGCCTCTTCAGGCAGATGGCGCGAATCAGCTCGTCGGGCGCAATCTGCGTCTTCCGGTAATCGATATGAAATCCTGTGTAGGGTACTCGACGTTCGCCCCGCGACGATACCAGGAGCAGTTCCGCTTCGTAAACCAGAAGCGCAGGGAGCGAATCTGCCGCAGGCGAAGCATTCACGATATTTCCGCCGATCGTACCTCGATTTTGGTTCGCGATTCCGCCGGTCCAGCGAGCGGCACGCGATAGCAGCGTGAACTCTCGGTTCACGACCTCATGCTCGCTCAGATCCGTGTAGGTGCAACCCGCACCAATCTGAATTTCGGCGGCGAAAACTTCAATGCGACGCAACTCGGGAAGATTCCAGATACTGACCAGCTTGCGCCTACCCAATTTGCCCGCTGCGTATTGCACCATCACGTCCGTGCCGCCGGCGATTGGGAGCCATACACCGGGCTCCTGTCCCAGAAGCGATAACACTGCGGGCAAAGTATGTGGAATGACAAGCTCATAGTCGGAAGGACGCGCCCTCATGTCGCGGCTCCGCGCCGTCCCGCTTCCGCCACTGCTTCAATAATTTGCATGTACCCGGTGCAACGACAAAGATTGCCGGATAACCCTTCGCGGATCTCTTCCAACGTGGGGCACGGTTTTTTCCTAAGGAGATGAACGGCCGCGAGGATCATTCCAGGAGTGCAGATGCCACACTGGGCGCCCCCGTACTCAAGAAAGGTCTGCTGCAACACTCCTAAATGGCCGTCGCATGCCAAGCCCTCAATTGTAACGATGTTGGCGCCACTCGCCTGAAGCACTGGAATGAGGCAGCTATTTACCAACGATCCGTCCATCAAAACGGAGCAAGAGCCGCACTCGCCCTCTCCACAACCTTCCTTGGTTCCCGTCAATCCAAGCTCGTGTCGCAACACATCCAGCAGGCGCTCCATCGCGTACGCCCTCACGGTTGCCAACTGTCCATTGACCGTGAAAGCGATCTCGCATTTTGCGTCCTGCGAAGACTCGCTCATTGCCGTCCTTGAGCCGAGGAGGGCGCGATCTCCGGCACCGCGCGTTCGGCAAGCGCATCGAAAATATCCTCCGGAAGTAACGGTATCGAATCGAAAGCAATGTGCAGCGCGTCTTCGATAGCATTGACAATCGCCGGAGCCGGGCCGTCCATCGGTAATTCACCGATTCCCTTCGCGCCAAATGCGCCGTGTACGTTGCTCAATTCTTCAAAAAACACCCGAATGTCCGGCAGGTCCGCGGAAGTCGGCATGATGTAGTTGGTCATCTGACCGTTCTGCATGCGCCCGTTCTCCCAAATCACTTTCTCGTACAAGGCAAAGCCGACGCCTTGTGCTACCCCACCAATGATTTGACCCTTCGCCAAAACTGGGTGGAGCACCTTTCCCACTTCTTGAATGGCCACGAAGTCATCCACAGATACGCCGTACGTAACTAGGTCCACCGTTACTTCGGCGACATAAACGGCCCATGCAAAGGCTGCATAAGCCGACCCGCGATATTTTTCTTCATCCCAAACAATGTCGTCGGGTTGTTCGTAGCGCGCCAAG
>QHYO01000060.1 GCA_003224135.1 Acidobacteriota bacterium
CAACGCGGGTACGGTGGAATTTTTGTACGACGTGGATTCGCAGAAGTGGTACTTCATCGAAGTGAATCCGAGGATTCAGGTGGAGCACACGGTCACCGAAATGGTGACGGGCATCGATCTGGTGCGCGCGCAGATTCTGGTGGCGCAGGGGCATTCGCTACACGATGAAGTGATGAGGCTGCCGCGGCAAGAAAGTGTGCCGATGTATGGCGCGGCGCTGCAGTGCCGCGTGACGACGGAAGATCCGGAAAAGAATTTTGCGCCGGACTACGGGAAGATTTCGACGTATCGCTCGCCGGCCGGATTTGGGATACGGCTCGATGGCGGAACGGCATATGCGGGAGCTTCGCTGACGCCGTATTACGACTCATTGCTAGTAAAGGTTACGGCGTGGGGCACGAACTTGCCCGAAGCTTGCCAGAGGATGGATCGGGCGCTGCGCGAATTCCGAATTCGCGGGGTGAAAACGAACATTCCGTTTGTTGAAAATGTCGTCAATCACGAAAAGTTCCGCGCAGGCGAAGTGACGACGGCGTTTCTCGACGAGCATCCGGAGCTGTTTCGTTTTCCAAAACGCGGCGACCGCGCGACAAAGCTACTCACATATTTGGGAGACGTGATTCTCAACGGGAACCCGGAGGTGAAAGGGAAGCAGATTCCTGCGAGCATCGAAGCTGCGAAAATTCCTGTGGCATCCCTTGCTCCCTCGGCTGCGGAGCCGAAATCCGGCACGCGGCAACTGCTGCAAAAACTCGGGCCGACAAAGTTCGCGGAGTGGGCGAAGAAAGAAAAGCGGTTGCTGATCACGGACACGACTTACCGCGATGCGCACCAATCGCTGATGGCAACTCGCGTGCGGACTCACGATTTGCTGGCGACTGCTCCGGCGGTGGCGCAGAGGTTGCCGAACCTGTTCAGCCTGGAGATGTGGGGCGGTGCGACGTTCGATACGGCGTTGCGATTTTTGCACGAAGATCCGTGGCAAAGATTGCGGCAGTTGCGCGCTGCGATTCCTAATATTTGTTTTCAGATGTTGCTGCGTGGAGCGAACGCCGTGGGGTACGCGTCGTATCCGGACAATGTGATCCGCGAATTTGTGCGCGAGGCGTACGCGGAAGGTATGGACATTTTTCGGGTATTCGATTCGCTGAATTCGATTGAGAACATGCGCGTGTCGCTGGATGCGGTGCTCGAGACAGGCGGCGTCTGCGAAGCGGCTATCTGCTACACCGGAGATATTCTTGACAACACCAGGCCAAAATATTCGCTGAAATATTATGTGGCGCTTGCGAAACAGCTCGAAAAACTTGGCGCGCATTTTCTGGCGATCAAGGATATGGCAGGGTTATGCAAGCCGTACGCGGCATTCGAGCTGGTGAAGAAGTTGAAGGAAGAGATCGCGCTGCCGATTCATTTTCACACGCATGATACGAGCGGGATCAACGCTTCGTCGGTGCTGAAAGCAGCGGAGGCTCGAGTAGACATCGCTGACGGCGCCGTGGCTTCGATGAGTGGTGGAACAAGCCAGCCGAATCTGAATGCGATCGTTGCCGCGTTGCGAAATACGCCGCGCGATACGGGGCTTGATCTCGCCACGTTGAACGAATGTTCGGATTATTGGGAGACGGTGCGGACTTGTTATTTGCCGTTTGATTCCGGGCCCAAGGCGGGGAACGCGCGGCTCTACGAGCATGAAATTCCCGGCGGGCAATATACGAACTTGCGCGAACAAGCGGTCGCCATGGGACTAGGGCATCGCTGGCACGAAGTGGAGAAGATGTACGCGGAAGTGAATCAGCTGTTCGGCGACATCGTGAAGGTGACGCCCTCGAGCAAGGTCGTCGGCGACATGACGCTGTTTCTGATGGCGAAGGAGATGACCCCCGCGGATGTTTTGAAGCTCGACGAAAACCACGATGTGGCGTTTCCCAATTCTGTTGTTGAAATGTTTTCCGGCGTGTTAGGTGTTCCGCCGGATGGCTGGCCTCGCAAGGTGCAGAAAATACTCTTGCGCGGAGTAAAGCCAGTAAAGGGCCGGCCCGGCGCGAGCATGCCCGCCGCGGACTTTGCAGCGGAGAAAGAAATACTCGAAAAGAAAACGGGTCACGTAATCTCGAACGAGGATCTGCTGAGCTACCTGTTATACCCGGACGTATTCCTGAAGTTCGATAAATTCCGGCAAGCGCACGCCGATGTCAGCGTTCTGCCGACACCGGCCTTTTTCTATGGCCTGAAGTCGGGAGAAGAGATTACCGTCGAGATCGAGGCAGGCAAAACGCTAATCATTAAATATATGACAGCGAGCGAACCTCATCCAGACGGGACACGGACGCTGTTTTTCGATTTGAATGGACAGCCACGCGAGGTGAATGTGCGCGACAGGTCCTTGCGCGTCGTGGAGCGCGCGCATCCAAAAGCGGACCCTGCCGATCCGGGACAAGTTGGAGCGCCGACCGCTGGGGTGATCAGCGGCATCGCAGTGCAAGTGAATCACACCGTCGAGCGTGGTGCTAAACTGATGACATTGGAAGCGATGAAGATGCAATCAAACATTTATGCGCCCATCGCGGGTCGCGTTAGCAAATTGCTGGTTGCTCCGGGACAGAACGTGGAAGCCAAAGACCTGCTTGTGACAATCGCGCCGTGAGCGACGGACAACTCCGCAGACACGAAAAGTTTCGATCGAAGTTCCTGCGTAACCAGCGAAGCCTGGTGGTTTATCTGCCGCCGGGCTACCACGATCAGCCGCAGCAGTACTTTCCCGTACTCTACCTGCACGATGGCCAAAATCTTTTTGATGGCTCGACGTCGTTCATACGTGGACAAGATTGGCACGTTGGACAGACCGCCGACACGGAGATTCAGGCGGGCCGCGTGGAACCGCTAGTGATCGTCGGAATTTACAATGTCGGAAAAGGGCGCATACAAGAGTACACACCGACGCGCGTGCCCCGACTGGGCGGCGGGCGCGCCGACCGTTACGGAAAGTTTCTGCTGGAAGAAGTGATGCCGTTTATGCATCGCGAGTATCGCGTCGACGGCGGACCATCGCGCACGGGAATCGGAGGCTCCTCGCTGGGTGCCTTGGTGTCCTTATATATAGGATTATCGCGCCCGGATGTATTTGGAAAAATTGCGGCGCTTTCGCCATCGGTATGGTGGAACCAGCGTGTGATTCATAAATTCGCCGAAAGCATGCCGGTGAACGCGCGCCCTCGGATCTGGCTGGACATCGGAACGCGCGAAGGTCCGCGGATTGTCGAAGACGTCGAGCGGTATCGTGATGTGCTGCTGCATCGCGGCTGGCAGTATGAACGGGACCTGCACTACGAGCGCGCAGAAGGCGCCGAGCACAACGAGGCGGCCTGGGCGCAGCGAGTTGCGCCGTTTCTTCGGTTCTTGTTTCCGGCGAGCTAAGAGCGGGGTATACTTCGCGGCCTCACGGTGTTGCGGGGGTTCAGCGTGGCGGATCGGCGACCAATCACAATCCTTTGTGTCAGCTCCTATGAAAAAGGGCAGGAGTTCCTGCGTACATGCCAGGCCATCGGCTGCCGCGTTTATTTGCCACGCGAAGCGATCGATGAAATGTTTTTTATGCCAGAGGAGCTGCCACTCCCGAAACTTCTGAACGCGGTGAGCTACGCAGCGCGCACGCGAAAAATCGACCGAATCGTCGCGCTGGATGAATTCGACATGGAAAATGTGTCGGCGATTCGCGAACACCTGCGCATCCCAGGCATGGGTTTGACCACGGTGCGCTATTTTCGCGACAAATTGGCGATGCGCGCAGCTGCACAGGAAGCGGGAATCAACGTACCTGAATTTGCGCACGTGCTGAATCATGATGAGTTACGAGAATTCATGGATCGCGTGCCTGCGCCGTGGCTGTTGAAACCTCGTTCGCAAGCTTCCGGAATTGGCATGAAGAAAATTTACCGGCCGGACGAATTGTGGCCCTGGCTGGACAAACTTGGCGACGAGCAATCACATTTTTTGCTGGAGCGTTTCGTGCCGGGCAGCGTTTTTCATGTCGACGGCGTGGTAAGCGAAAGGGAAGTAGTATTCGCGGATGCGCACGCGTATGGCGCGCCGCCACTCGACGTTTCGCACGCCGGTGGAGTGTTCACTACCCGGACGCTTGAACGCGATTCCGAAGACGCAAAAGCGTTGCGTGCGGTGAATAAAAAACTGATTGAGTCGCTCGGACTCATGCGCGGCGTGACTCACGCGGAATTTTTGAAAGCGCAGGTCGATGGCAAGTTTTACTTCATTGAAGTCGCCGCGCGCGTCGGCGGCGCATACATTTCCGATGTGGTCGAGCACGCGACGGGAGTGAATTTGTGGAGGGAATGGGCGAAGCTGGAAGTCGGAGCTGGGAAAACGCCCTACACCCTGGCTCCTCCGCGCCAAGACTACGCCGGCGTGATTGTGTCTCTGGCACGCCAGGAAGAACCGGATACGTCCGCGTACGCTGATCCGGAAATCGCGTATCGCGTGAAGAAGTATCATCACGCAGGTTTCGTAGTGAAATCAGAAAATCCCGTACGAGTGAAGGAACTCCTTGAGAACTATACCCGCCGATTCCTGACTGATTTCCTGGCAACGCAGCCAGTCCCTGACAAGCCGACGTCCTGATCGAGTTTTGCCGGCCGGTCCGCGTTGTCTAAGCGGCGAGATCTTGCCGGAACGCGTTCCAGGCTTGATAAAAGGGGCTGAACTTGGCTTAGCGAACGCTCGCGAAAGTTACAAGCTCCCGCGCGTTCGCTGCTACCGAGTTTGACCGTGATCCACGGGATGGGAATGCGATCTAGATAACTCTGAGTTGTCCTCCGATTGTCAGAACGCGTAGACGCCAGATGACGAACCACATACCGCCTCCAGTGCGTCAGTCCTGCGTGCTCCTGGCAGACCTGCCACTTCCGCTTCGGAATCAAATCCACCCGCCGGGATCGCCGGCAAAGCCTCGCCTGGTAGCAGCGGAACGATATAACTCCGGCCTGAGGCACCGGGCATTGGTGACACATCAAAGCTCGGGACGCTGTTCATTGAGGTAAAAAAGTGTCTCGATCCGTCCGTGCCTCCGTTTCGCGGCTACAACGGGACGTTCATCATGACAGCGCCTAATGGAAAAGACTCCCTGACTGGAACCTATGTGGGGAAGAATACAAACGCTCGATACCCATACGGTTTCGGTCCCTTCGCTGGCGAATTGAGGATCACGGGCGGAGCGGGCAAATTCGACGACGCGCGCCGGCAGGCCCATTTCACAGCGGTAGCCGACATAAACTGCAGCAGGGTGTTTTATGCAGTCGAAGGGACTTTACAACCTTCGCAGCCTAGCGCCTGTCATAACTTTTTACCTTTTTGTGCCGGTTGCGGCGTTGGAGGACAGCAACCCGACGATCCGGGTCGTGGAAGGCTCACTACAATCTCCGTCGCGGGGGGCGCAGTATAGCTTTCTGCAACCGGATGGGATTCATTGGTGAATGTATCGTTTTTAGCGCTTTTTTCGAATGCTGCGAACGTGGGCGGGTCGGGCGATTTGCCAAATGATCCGGGAATATTTTTAGGGCGACGTTCGGTCGAGGCAGAGAGGATTTCAACTGACCGAGCGCTGAACATACCCGATTGCACTTGGGGCAGTAACAGGACTGCCCTTGAGGGCAGTTACTTTCACGCACTTCAGACTGATACGCTATTTGCAGTGCTTCTCTCACAGGACTAAAGTCTCTAATCACCCCGGCAGGAATCTGGATGGGGTGGCCTGTCCCTTGGAGGTTCAATGTGGGGGAACGTTAAGAAGCCGGAAACGCGTCAAGTCGCGCAACCGGAGCCGAAAAACTTTACAGCAAATCAGAATCAGCCGCCGAAGTCAGCTCCGGCGACTTGGGAGGAAAAGACTGCGATGAGTACAGATGCGATGCGTCCATTGGGTGCGACAGGCGACCGCGCGACAGCGCGGCTCGGGTCGAGCCTGCACGTGAAAGGCGAGATCACCGGGAGCGAAGATCTTCTGATCGACGGCTCGGTGGAAGGGTTAATCCAACTGGATGAGCGCAAGCTCACCGTGGGAGCGACCGCGAAATTAACCGCCGACATCATTGCCCGCGAGGTGGTAGTGTATGGCACCGTGAAGGGCAACCTTCGCGCGAAAGACCGGATTGAAATCAAGAAAGACGGTTCCGTGAATGGCGACCTGACCACGGCGCGCATCATGATTGAAGATGGCGCGTACTTCAAGGGCTCGATCGAAATCGACAAGAGCGCCGAGCAACGACCGGACCGAAGAGCATTTAGGTCTTCTTTGATTCGCAGGGAGGCGGCGCGGATCTGTTCTCCGCGCCGCTTTGTTTTCTTCTGTTCCACCGCCAACTATTCGCCCGTTCGTTGTATTACACAGCGTGACAAATCCCTTGAAGTCATAATGCTCCCCGCCATATTCCTGATAATGGACTCCCCTCGGACAAGGCCTTTTGGGAGTTTTTGAGCTTCTGACCGTTGGGAATTTTCAATATGGGAACTACAGCATGTCTAAATGTAGCTGCGAAGGCTCGCATGACGGAAAGCAGGCTCTGGGATTTTGCTCTGAGTTGTTGTGCGATACGGTCAAGCGTCACCGGCACAGATTTGAGCCGCCTCCACCCTCACCAGATTCCGCGCTGATTTGGACCAGTCAGTCCTGCTAGTGCGACCTCGGCTGAGGGCGCGCAACTCTCACGATGCGCGACAGCGGATTTCAGAATGGCGCCAACGTTACCCTCGGGCGGAAAGACGGCTGCGGTCACGTTCGTGGACACGAACACGCTAAAAGTGGTGGCGCCTGCGCTTCCACCGGGCGCGCACCGCATCGTCATCAGCAATCCTGATAGCGAAGCCGTTCCCGTTGATGCGGCCTTCATCTCTAACTGAAAATTCATTCATCCTCTCAGCGAAATCGGATCCTCTCTAACTTTTCACTAGCGCAACTCATCCAAAGCAAAGTAGAAATTAAGGGTAAGGATTAACCGGTCGAGGAGTGTTTATGGAGACGCGGAAGCTGGGCAATTCCGATTTGCAAATAACGCGCGTGGGATTCGGCGCGTGGGCCATTGGCGGTGGCGGATGGGAGTTCGCGTGGGGCAGCCAGGAGGATGCGGACTCTATCGCGGCGATCGTGCGGGCTCTTGAGCTGGGAGTGAATTGGATTGATACCGCCGCGGTTTATGGCACCGGGCACTCCGAAGAGATTGTGGCGCAAGCCCTGAAACAGTGGAAAGGGAAGCGGCCTTACGTTTTTACAAAATGCACTCTTCGCTGGGACGAGAATCGCAAAGTGTACCCGGACCATTCCGCGGCTTCGATTCGCAAGGAATGTGAGGACAGCTTGCGCCGCCTGCAAACGGAAGTGATCGATCTCTATCAAATGCATTGGCCGCCGAGGGACAACGGGCCGGAACTGGAAGAAGCCTGGCAAGCGATGAGCGAACTGCAAACGGAAGGTAAAGTGCGATGGATCGGCGTTTCAAATTTCGATCCTGCACAGATGGAACGCGCCGCGAAAATTGTTCCGGTGACTTCCGATCAACCGCCATATTCGCTCATTCGCAGACAAATCGAACAAGATGTTTTGCCGTATTGCCTGAAGCACGGCATCGGCGTGATCAGCTACGCGCCGATGGCGTCGGGGTTGTTGACGGGTGCGATGACGCGCGAACGAGCCGCAGCTTTGCCGGCCGACGATTTTCGCAGCCGCAGTCCGGAATTCAAGGAACCACGCCTATCGAAAAACATCGAATTGGTGGAGCGGCTTCGAAAGGTCGGCGCTCGTCACGGACGCAGTCCGGGAGAAATTGCGATCGCCTGGGTACTGCGGCATCCGGCGATCACCGGCGCCATTGTTGGAGCACGCAACGCCAAGCAGGCTGAAGGCGTGATGCGTGCGGGCGAACTGAAACTGACTACCGAAGAAATTTCGGAAATCGAAGGCGCAGCCGCCGCGGCCACAGCACGCTGAGAAATTCCCAGGAGAAAATGAAATGGATTTAGGATTCAAGGGCAAACTTGCCGTGGTGTCCGGTTCGACAGCGGGAATCGGCTTCGCAATCGCCAGGACCCTTGCTCGTGAGGGTGCGCGGATCGTAATTAACGGCAGAACGGAAAAGCGCGTGTCCGCTGCGGAAGACAGTATTCGCATGGAAATGCGCGGAGCGGAAGTGCAAGGCGTGGCTGCCGACCTGGGCACGGCAAAGGGTGTTGAGGAATTCGTCAAGCAGGTGCCCGCCGCCGATATCCTCGTCAACAATCTCGGCATTTTTGAGATAAAGCCATTTCTCGAAATTTCAGATGAGGATTGGCTTCGGTTCTACGAAGTGAACGTGATGAGCGGCGTGCGTTTGACGCGGCACTATCTTCCAGAAATGCTGCGCAAGAACTGGGGCCGCGTGATTTTTATCTCCAGCGAATCGGGACAGCAAATTCCCAGTGAAATGGTCCATTACGGCATGACCAAGACCGCGCAAATCGCGGTCGCGCGTGGCGTTGCGGAATCCATCGCCGGAACCAACGTTACCGCGAACTCGATACTTGTTGGGCCCACGGCGTCAGAGGGCGTCGGCGATTTTGTTCAGTCTATGGCCCTGAAGCAGGGCGTTTCTAAGGAGCAAGTCGAAAAGGAATTCTTTGACAAGGCGCGCCCCAGTTCGTTGCTGAGGCGTTTTGAAACCACCGAAGAAATCGCCGCGGTGGTCGCGTTCGTTGCCAGCACGCAGTCGGCGGGCATCAACGGCGCAGCGGTCAACGCAGATGGCGGCGTCATTCGCAGTATTTTGTAACGGCCCCGAAATCAGACACGTTGGTAGTCTGCCCGCCAGTTCTGCACCATTTTCTTAATGGCTTTACGGCTGTTCACTTTTCCATCGAGCACTGTCCTTGCGAGCGCGGAAAGTTCCGCATCGCTCGCGAATCGCAGCGAGACCAATTGGTCGATAGTGAATTCGCCGATGCGCGGCTTCAGATCGTCGGGCAGCAGTCTTTCGCAACGCAAGCGCTCTTCGAGGCGGATTACACGATCCTGAACTCCCAGCGCAAAAATCCGTGCCAGGAAGGCCAGCACCAGAAGCGCCACGGCCAGAACGACGCTGAAGATCCCCACAAAAGCAAAATAAGGAGTGTTCATCGAATATTTAAAAAGCGAGTAGATGTGCACTCCCAAATTGATCACTAGGACGGGAATCACAAAAGCATGAAACAGCGGAACAAACTTTGCATGATTTGAAAAATTCTGTTCGTTCATCGAATCTCCACTGGGAAGGAATAGATCGGTTGAATGTCTACGGGAATATCAGAAACGCGCTCAAACGCCTTCTTTAGATGCTCGGGCAGAACCGCGTACTTTGCAAACCACGCTGCCGTGCGACTGCGATCTCCCGTAGCCTCCTGCTCCAACAATTCTTTTGCGAGTGAGGCCAGCGCGACGGGCATTTTCTCCAGCACAACAGCATAGCGTCCCGTCGCTTGGTCATACGCAACGGCGCCTCGTTCGAGAAGGTAGCTGAACTCCATCATTTCGCCGCGGCCGTGTGGCTCCGCAATACCGAATCTGATCGTGCGAAAGTTCCCCGCGACGTACGAGATGTAATCTTCGCTGAGCTGGTCCTTGGTGATTGCTCCGTGATCAGCAAGCCATTTCAGACAAACCATTCCGACCACATCGGCTTTCGCCTCTTCCAACGCAGCGAAGTCACCGCCGATCGCCTCACGAATCTCTTTTTGGCCGGCAGCCGTTTTTGAATAATTCGGCCCAAGTTCATGCGAAATTTCATGCGCCAGTGTAGACGCCAGGTAGCCGTTCCCGGTGGCACGTCCGGCCTGATCTTCGCGAAACAAGCGGCGCGCGATGGGAAGAATGACCACGTTGACGCGCGCATCCATGAAATTCCTAAAGAAAATCTTTTTGCTGCCCTTGGCTTCGTGCACGCGAGCGTCGTTTGGCAGATTATCCGCCACCGATTGATAACCGTGTAGCAGGTCGCCGGTCCGAAATGGTGCGTCCATCACTTCCATGGGCGTCACATGACCACGCTTTGACGGTAAATCTTCCTTGGACAGCGGCAACGCTTCCTGCAGGTCCGGCACGTACTTCTGAAAAATTGCAAGTTTCTTGCTTTCTGCTTCGTTTCGCAACAGCACTGCCGCCCCGTAGGAAGTTCTCACTCCCAGCAGGTTATCGAGATAGCTTTCATAAGGCGCCAGAATCAGATCAAACTTCGGATCTTTCAAATCCAGCCACGCCAGGTCGCTCGCATAGTAATCATCATTCAAGAGCGCATCGGCACGCATATTCAGAAATTTCACAAACTGTGGATTGTCGCTCAGTTTCGCAGCCTCCCGCAAGTCTTTCGCTGCAGAGTTCAGGAATTCTGCAAACACTGCGTGATACGGCACAGCCTGCAGCTTGTCACCATCTCGGCGCAGGACCGACTGTTCGTTGTACATCGCGCTCTTTTGTTCGGGATGTTCTCTGGCGTATTTCTCTATCTCTGCCTGCGCCAGATCCTTTGGGTAGAGCCCGCGTCCGGGAGGTGCGGGCTCCTTGCCTAGAAACGGTCGCAGCTCATCAATTAGATCGTAGCGGCTGCCGTTGATCTTCATGAATCTCAAAACTTTCTTGTCCAATGGATCGTTGCTTCTTTCCAGTCGCATATAAAGCTTCAGACCTTCAGGATCGCTTTGCCGCCAGTAAATCTGTTCGATGCGATTCGCGGCATCCACGAGCTTTTGCACTAGCTTTTGCTCTCGTTCGCTCAGCCCAGCGCGATTAAAAGGCATTTCGATGGTCTTGAATTTTGCCAACCGTGCATCGAGGTCCGGGGCGACGCCCAAGGGCACGGCGATGCTCGAGCCGGAATTGGAGTCTTGCAGAAAAGCGGCTCGGCCGGTTGCGTAAATGTCCAATAGAAGAGGAGCCAGAGCAATTGACATCAGCATGAGTGCGAATGAAAACAGTCGGCGAAGAATCATGCGCGAGATTGTAGCAAATGCCGGACAACTTTCCCGACGCCACCGGCTCTGGCACTGTAGCTAACGCAAATAGAAACCTTTCTCACGCTGAAGCATCCAACTCAAATAGAGAAGGGAGAGTTCGATGGCTAAGGCATTCTGGGCTGGAAAACTGGTCGCTGAAAGTAACGGCTGCGTGGTGGTTGAGGGGAATCAATATTTTCCGGTTGAGGCCGTTAAGAGAGAATATTTAAGACCGAGTTCGCATACATCCATCTGTCCGTGGAAGGGCACCGCGCATTACTACAATCTCGACGTAGACGGTATACGTAACGACAACGCGGCTTGGTACTACCCCGATCCGAAACCCGCAGCGAAAGAAATTGCCGGACGGGTCGCTTTCTGGAAGGGCGTTCGCGTAGAAGCGTGATTCACCCGAAGGGCTCACGCAGATTGTTTGCGAGAAACCAGGCTACTTGGCAATCTCGTTCTTAAAAACGTTTCCGCCCTTCATCACAAACCGCACCTTTTCGAGCTCCTTCATGTTTTTAAATGGATCGCCGGTCACCGCGATGATGTCCGCGTATGCGCCAGGCGCGACGACTCCAATCTCACCTTTTTCGTCCAGCAAATCCGCCGCGCGCGACGTGGCCGCACGAATCGCTTCGATCGGTGTCAGGCCAAACTGAACTAAATAAGGGAATTCCTGCGCCATCGGCTCGGTCCATTCGATTCCGCCGATGTCCGTTCCGTAAGCGATCTTGATTCCGGCTTTGACTGCCTTTTGAACCGAGACGCCATGTACTTCCGTCCGTTTGCGGTCGCGCTTTCCCTCAGGAGTGTTTTCCGGCGCCCAGTCGTGATAGTACGGCGCAAGTGTCGGGCAATACCAAGTCCCTTGTTTCGCCATTTGCGCGATTTGCGCGTCCGTGATTTCAAGTCCATGCTCGATTGAGTCGCATCCGCCATCGAGCGCGCGCTGCAAACCCACCCCGTTGTACGCGTGGCAGGCCACTTTTTTTCCCCAACCGTGCGCTTCGTCCACAATTGCTTTCAATTCGTCCACCGTCAGTGTGGGCTGGGAAGCCAGATTGCCCTGCTTGTCCACCCACGAACGATGCGTCATGTAGACTTTGATCCAGTCGGCGCCATGATCAAGTTGTTCGCGTGCCGCTTTTCGCGCCTCGACCGGCCCATCAACGATCTGCACTCCCTTCGGCATCTGCAATTCCGGTGCATAGCCTTCGAGGTTGTATCCGCCAGTGGAAGAAATTCCACGTGTCGACACAAACAGGCGCGGGCCGGGAATTGTGCCTTCCGCGATCGCCTGTTTGATTCCGACGTCGCCGTAGCCTGCGCCTTCGGTTTCGACGTCGCGCAGCGTCGTGAATCCCTGCTCGAGAGCCCGGCGGCAGGCAACGGTCGCGCGCGCCGCTCGCAACGCAACACCCGCCTTCAAAATGTTTGCGTCGTATCCGCCCTTGGCCGGATCTTCGCCCCACAGAAAAATATGCGTGTGCGCGTCAATCATTCCAGGCAGCACCGTGGCGGCGGAAAGATCGATGACGTTTGCCCCGGCCGGAATTGCAGAGGAAGCCTCCGCGACTTTCTCAATGCGTTCGCCGCGAATAAATATCAGTTGATTTTTGCGAACCGTGTCGCTCGAACCATCAAACAATGCACCTGCACGAATTACGGTAAGAGCGTTTGCCGGTGCTCCGGCGGGCGCCGTCTGCCCCATAACGCGAAACGCCGCCAATACTAAAATCGAAAAGACGATCAGGGACTTACGCATCGCACCCTCCACGGGAAACCGGTAGCATGCTGCAACTCCGCTAGTGAATGCAAATTTTAATGGAAGAGGATCGCGAGTTCGTGAGAGGGCATTGCAATACTTCATGTACCAAGCAGGTTGCCCTGAATCCGCTGGTAGCCGTATTCTTCAGCCCACAGCGCCAGGGGAATTGCCGCCAGATCATCCACCACAGGAATCGCGTGGCCATCTTTCGTGAGGTCCACACTGCGAATGCAGTGGCGGCAGGTATCGCACGCTTCGACTCGAATGTGAGGGAATTTCTCCGCGACGAACACCGGCAACGATTGCTCGCGCGACTCGCCGCAAAACGCGCAGTATATTCTGCGGAATTCCCACTCCGTTCCGCAAAACGCGCACAGCAGAAACCTCTTGCCGCCGTCACCCTCGATGCGAAGCACACCGGTCACCGGCCGTCCCTCGCATAGCGGACACAAGTTTCCAGCGGCACTCGGCAAGACGCTCTGCTTCGCCGCCAGCAACTCCGCGTAAGGATCAATCAAAATGCGCGCCAGCAATTCCTCTCGCGAGTCTTCCGGGGTTCCATTCGCGTTTGCCTGAGTTACATATCGTTCGAGTGACGCCGCCCAACGCTCCGGCGACCCCCGAAGAAATTCCTTGATATACAGAGCGAGCGGCTCCGGCGAGGCCGGCACCACGTCCGAGAGGGCCTGCTTCACAAATGGCAGCACCAATTCCAGGTCCATTTGTTCTCGCAAAGTTCCGGCGGCAGCAGGCCATCGGGATTGGCGGTCCAACGCGTCGTGAAGTTCTTTCGACAGCTTTTGCTGAATCACGCAAATGCGCCGGTAGAATGCGAGGATTTCCGCGGCAAAAGGATAGGTGCTTGACAAATACTCGGCGCGCCGAATGCGCGCGTCATAGTTCGGCGTCATTTCCGCGGTGCGTTGGCCCGGCGCACGATCTCGTCGTACCAGGCCGGATGATAGCGCTTAGCGAAGTGCAGAGTGACGTCGCCGTGAATTACGGACCCGAATGCACCGCGCTCCGCGAACGCGCTCATGTAAATGTGAATCAGGAAGTTTGCAATCGTAAACAGCGCCGCCACAGGATGCAAGAACACAGAAATATAGCGCAGCCAGCGCAGATTCCACGGAATCCATTCCGGAAACCACAATACGATTCCAGTCAGCAACAATACTATCGCGGCATAGAAAAAACTCCAGAACAACGCTTTTTGTCCCGCGTTGTAGCGTCCCGCAGGAGGCATCTTGTCGTCTTCGTTCTGAACATAGTGACTTATCGATCGCCACCACTGCTTGTCGACTTCCGTGTTCTTCATCTGCGCCGACCAGTAACCGTGCATACGCGCTACAGCGTAGAAGAAAATCAAACCGGCCCAGGGATGCAGTGTTCGCGAAATCTGGCCACCACCCATCAACACGGCGATCCAGAAAAGCCACGGTGACCAAAACGCAAGACCGGTCAGCAGCAAATAAATATAAGAGAATGCAGCGATCCAATGATTCAGTCGCTCCCCAAATGGATAGCGCAGTACACGTCCATGAGGAAGGATTTGGTCGGCATGCTCGCTCATGGCTGCGCTCCCTCGTGCGGTTCCTTCGCTTCCTCTTCCCGTTCCTTCGGGCCATACCGCAGGTAATGCGCGAACAATCCAATCAAACCGCCAACCATCGCGATGTTTCCGAGCCACTTCAGCGGCCCCTTCCACAGCTTCACGCTTAGCGGAATCCTCGGATCCTTTGGCAAACCGCCGTAGAGCTCCGGCTGACTCGCGTCATGCAGCACATAGATCACGCCGGTGCCACCCACGCCCGGGGGATCGTAGACTCCCGCCTTCGGAAAGTTGTAGTGGTCGCGTAATTGTTTTGCCCGCTGTTCGGCCAGATACTTCATGTCGTCCTTGCTGCCAAAGTGCAGGCAGCCCGTGGGGCACGACTTGATGCACGCCGGCTCAAGTCCCTGGCTGACACGATCTGTGCACAAAGTGCACTTGTAAACTCGCTTTGTCTCCTTATTAAACTTCGGAATATTGAACGGGCAGCCTGTAATGCAATACCCGCAGCCGATGCACTTGTCCTGTTGAAAATCCACGATGCCATTCGTGTACTGCACGATCGCGCCGTCGGAAGGGCACGCAGCCAGACATCCCGGCTCCGCGCAGTGCATGCACTGATTCTTGCGCATCAGCCACATCAACGAGCCATCTTCCCTCTCATGCTCGTTGAATAGGATCAGGTTCCAATAATTCCACCGCGTTTCCGGCATCGTCTGATAGGAATTATCGAAAACAGTTTCTCCGAATGGCAGGTCGTTCCACTCCATGCACGCCACTTCGCAGGCCTTGCATCCGATGCATGTCGTGGTGTCAATAAGCTTGCAGACGGTATATTGGCGCTGCGTGTCCTCACCGGGAACGCTTCCGGCGTGGCCAGATATCTTTTGAATGCGTAGTGTTTCCTGGCTCATATTCGCTCTACGCCTTCTCGAGCTTCACCAGGAAGCCCTTGAATTCCGGGGTGTAAGCATTAGGATCAAAGACCGTTGGCGTGAGCAGATTCACCAGCGTCCGCGCGTCCTTGCCTTCGTCCTCGGCGATTCCCCGATAGCCTTGATGGATGGGAATGCCGATCTGGTAGACCTTCTTGCCGTCGATCATCATCGGCTTGATGCGCTTCGTGACCATCGCTTTCGCGATGTACTCTCCGCGGATGCTCGTCACTTTCACCTTCTCGCCCCCGGTGAGCCCCATCTCCTGCGCCATTTCCGCGGCAATCTCCACGAATGGCTCCGGAACCAATTGCACGTTCATCGGATTGTTCTTTGTCCAGTAGTGATAAAGCTCGGTCAGGCGATAGGTGGTGCAGACAACCGTATAACCGTCTTTCGGTGTGCCGTATTTGTCGTCCGGCGTTTTGAAGCGCTTGACCACCGGATTGTGCGTTTGCTGCGGATGCAGCGGATTGTCAATCGGACTCTCGATTGGTTCATAGAATTCGGAGAATGGTCCATCGGCAAAAGCCGCCAGCGGCGCAAACAGTCGCCCTACGCCCTCCGGATTCATGATGAACGGTCCCATGTGATCTTTCGGTTTGGAATCCACCTTGAAGTCGGGTACATCGTTGCCAACCCATTTTTGTTGGCCTTCGTTCCACCAGACTTGTTTTCGCGTAGGATCCCAGGGCTTGCCGTCCACATCGCACGACGCGCGATTGTAGAGCACGCGGCGATTCGCAGGCCAGGACCAGCCCCATCCCAGATGCAGACCCAGACCCGAAGGGTCAGACGGATCGCGCCGCGCGGTCTGATTTCCCGCTTCGGTGAACGAGCCGGAATAAATCCAGTTGCCACAGGACGTCGTACCGTCATCCTTTAACCAGGCAAAGCCGGGAAGCTGCTGACCGGCCTTGATTTGCTGCTTGGTCGCTGGATCCTCCAGGTCCGCCAGTGCCTTACCGTTGATTTCCTTTAAAACTTCGGCCAGCGGCGGACTTGATGGGACGCTGTAATTCCAAGTCAGGTTCAAGATGGGATCGGGGAACTTGCCGCTGTCCTTCTTGTACAGCTCGCGGATCTTCAAGAAAATTTGCGCCACGATCGCCTGGTCCACCCGGCAGTCTCCCGGCGTTGGTAGCGCGGTATTCTTCCATAGCACCCAGCGCGCGGAATTGGTGAACGACCCGTCTTTCTCGGCAAATCCCGCACAAGGCAAGCGATACACGGTCGTTTGAATCTGCTTCATCTCGTCTTTGGTAATGCCTGGCGATTTCCAGAACTCGCTGGTTTCATCCGGATAAATCTCTCCGACCACCAGGAAGTCCGCTTTTTTCAGCGCGTCTATATTTTTCTTTGAGTCGGGACCAATCGCGACACCGTTCATCCCAAAAGCCAGCATGCCTTTCACAGTCCCGTTGTACATGTCGTCCCACATCTGCACCCACGAATAGTTGCGATCAACTTTAGGCAGATAATCGAACGCCCAGCTGTTTTGTTTTGTGGCCGCGTCGCCGTAAAGCGCCTTCAGATAGCTGACCGCGAATTTCGGCGTGTTACTGTAGTAGTTAAACGAATCCCACGAGGCGGGCTTCGAGGCTGTTGGCGTAATGCGTTTCATCCAGGCTTCGAGGGAGGCATCCGCGGGCGTCGGGACTTTCAGGTAGCCGGGCAAATTATCGAAAAGGCCGGCCATGTCCGTGGCGCCCTGAATGTTCGAGTGCCCGCGCAACGCGTTGACGCCGCCGCCCGCGCGGCCCACATTGCCAAGCAAAAGCTGCAGGATTGCCGCGGTTCGTATGATTTGCGTGCCGAAGGTGTGCTGCGTCCATCCGACGGCGTAAATAATCGTCCCCGCCTTCTTCATGTCGCCGTCTTTGCGAATCGAAGTATAGAGTTCGGCGGCCTTGAGGAATTGTTCTTTAGGAATCCCCGTGATGCGCTCAACCATTTCCGGCGTATAGCGCGAGTAGTGTTTCTTCAGCAGTTGGAACACGCAATTGGGATTCTGCAGCGTTAGATCGTATTCGACTTTTTCCGGCAATGTAGGTGCCGGTGGATTTGCGCCATGAGCGGCTTGCCCCGGTGCATAGGTTGCAACGGAGTCAGGATGCGCGCCACCGCCGGCGCCCGCATAATTCCACGTGGACCTGTCGTAACTCTGCGTCGCGGCGTTAAGGCCAGAAAACACACCGTCCGTGTCAGCAGGCAACTTGAAATCGCTCCTGACGATGAACGCCGCGTTCGTGAAGTTCACCAGGTAATCCTTCGCGATGCAGTTGTTTTCAAGGGCATAGCGAATGACGCCTCCGAGGAAGGCGATATCCGTGCCGGCGCGGATCTGGCAGAAGAGATCAGCTACCGCCGATGTGCGCGTGAAGCGCGGGTCGACAGAGATCATTTTTGCGCCCCGCGTGCGCTTTGCTTCGATGGGCCACTTGAACCCGCACGGATGATTCTCGGCCGGATTACCGCCCATGATCAGCATCATGTCGGTATTCTTCATATCGACCCAGCCGTTAGTCATTGCCCCGCGTCCGAATGTTGGTCCCAAACTTGAGACCGTGGGGCCGTGTCAAACCCTGGCCTGGTTTTCCAAATGCACGACTCCCAGGGCGTGCATCGCTTTCACCACCAGATAGTTAAACTCATTGGTATCGGTACAGCCGCCGATCCACGCGATCGACTCCAGCCTGTTCACCGTGTGTCCAGCCGCATCCTTCTCTACGAAAGTCTCATCGCGCGTCTTTTTCACACGCCTCGCGATTTCGCTGATCGCGTCGTCCCAAGAAATGTCCTCCCATTCGGTTCCACCCGGCCGCCGCACCAGAGGCTTCAGCAGGCGCCGGTCATTCATGATTTCTTGCTGCAGCGAGGAACCCTTCGGGCACAGTGTGCCGCGGTTGGTCGGATGATCGGGATCACCCTCGACGTGCACCACCTGTGCCGTCACGTTTTTTGCGCGGTCGCCAATCGTGTAGATGATGGTGCCACAGCCCACCGCGCAGTATGGACAAGTTGAACGCGTCTCATTCGCCCGCTCGATTTTCAATTCGCGTAATTGTGCAAACGCTGGCTTCAGGTCGAAACCGAACACTGCCGCGGCCGTGCCGCCTACTGCACCAATTTTTAGGAAATCCCGACGACTGGACGCCATCGTGCCTCCTGGAGTGGAGAAGTCACGCGCAGAACTAAACTATTAGTCCTGTCTAAAAAGGAATGCAAGCAGAAGTTTTGTCTCGAAGCCCTTCCGGCTTACAATTTTTTCGGTCAAAAGATGAATCGAAGACAACATTCCGTGCATCTAAGTTCGAACCTTTTTCAAATTCTTCGATACTGTTATTTTTATCAGGTCTTCAGGCCGCTTCACTGCTTGCGGGTGGGGGAATCGCTGTATCTGTGTTGTCTGCGGAATTCGGATCGCGATACCTGACCAGGAGCAACGTCAAATCGTCCGCCTGCCGCGCGCCCCTTGCGAAGTTTTCCACCGATTCCAGGACAGTTTTTTGTATCTCGTCCAGGTCCGTATTGGTTTTGCCTACCAATACGTCACGCAGTCTCGGAACTCCAAACAATTGCTCGTCCGGATCCATCGCTTCGGTTACGCCATCGCTGAAAAGTACCAGCGTGTCTCCCGGCTGTAGCTTCAGACATGCCGCCGTGTATACGGCATCGGGCACCAGTCCCACTGGATACGATCCCTCGGTGAATGCTTCTTCCACCGTATCCTGCCGAATCAGCATGGGTGAGGGATGGCCCGCATTGATGAACTCCATGTGTCCATCGAGATCGAGGATTCCGAAAAACATTGTGGCGTAGCGCCCAACTTCCGAGTGGTCGCACAAAAACCGGTTCACGTGATTGAATACGCGCGCCGGGTCAGTTCCTAGCGTCATTCCAGACAGGGCCCCCTGCAGCATGGTCGTCACGATTGCCGCGCCCAGCCCTTTGCCGGAAACATCGGCAAGCAGGAACGCTGTCCGGCCTTCGCCGATCGGAAACACGTCGAAATAGTCCCCTCCGACTGCAAGACAAGGGAAGTTGCATCCGGAGACGTCCAGATGCGGGAACTCGCGGAAATCTCGCGGCAATAGCGCTTGTTGGATGTCCCGCGCAATATTGATTTCCTGCTCCATGCGTTGCCGCTCGCGCTCGCGTTCCACAAGTCGCGCGTTATCCAAAATGCTCGCCGCGTCAGCCGCAAGGGCATCCAGAATTTGCCGGTCCAGTTTTGAGAATGCCGCCGGACGCCGCGAATCCAAATACAACACGCCAAGAAATTCGCCACGCCGTAAATTGATCACAGACTCCTGCGAATTGGCGCGCGTCACCGAGAATAGCGGAATCACAACCACCGCGCGCAAGCGCTGCGCCACCACACTTTGCGCCGACTGCAAATCCATTTCCGCCTGGGCCAGATCTTCGGTAATCACCGGCGAGTGCTGCTTCAGCGCCAATTGAATTGCCGTCTGGCTGGGAGCAACACTTTCCGGCGGCAAACGCAGCCCGCCGTTGCGGCGCGCGAGCCGCACCTTCAATGCTCCATCCGCGGCGTTTTCCAGCAACACTCCGCGGTCCGCATCCAGCACAGCCACTGCGTGGTCTAGCATCTTCGCCAGCACGGAATCGAGCAGCTTGCGCAGTCCGCCGGATGCGGGTTCCGAGCTTGTGATGTGCTCGATGCGCGTCAGCAAATTCGGGATCGATTCTTGTCCGGTCTCTGGCGCGGTGCGAAAAATGATCTCGTAGGAATCTTCCAGCCCAAACGTGATGATGTCACCGTCTTCCAGCGCGCGGCTTTCGATTTTTTCGTTGTTTACAAACACCCCGCGCCGCTGCCCGCGATCTTCTATATAGAACCTGTTTGCCTCGATTACGATTGCTGCGCACTGCCGCGAAATGCGCCGGTCATTCAGCTGCAAGTGATTGCCAGTCTCCGCTCCGCGCCCCATCATGTACGGCGTTTGTGCAACACGCGCGTAGCGTCGCGCGCCATCTGGCGAAATCACTTCGAGGACCGCTTCCGTCGTCCCTAACGTCTCTGCCATGTCTGTCTCAGGTAGCCGATTGTAGCACGCACTCCCAGTACAAAGCCCGCTCAGCACCGGTTTTATATACTTGCCACGGTGTCGCTCCTGCCGAGAAAATATGTCGGTCACACCGGAAATGAGGATGGGTCCATGTGGGTTCGCCGCCAACCGAGTCTCGGCTCAGATTGTGCCCTGATCCTTTTCCTCTTTGTGACCTTTGGCGCCGCGACCGTGCGCGCACAGAACTGCAAAGTGTTACCCGGCCAAATTAAGCTCGGCGACACGCTGCGAATTTCGTGCCCCGCCGAATTCCGCTCCGCAAAGTTGAACGACCGCTCGGCCAAACTCTATTTGCAGCCAAACGGCAAACGCTTCGGTCTGCTCCCAATTTCAGTGAAAGACACGCCCGGCACCTTTCCGCTAATCCTGTCTACTAGTGACGGGAGCGAATCCCAAACATTACGCGTGGTTATCCGTAAAACTATTTTTCCGTCGCAGAACGTCACACTCGCGCCGGAAATTGAAGCACTGCATTCCACGCCGGAAGAAATGGCTGTACTCGCGAGCTTTCGCGACACCATTTCGGAAACGCGTTCATGGCAGGATCCACTTGCGGCACCCGTCTCCGGATGCATGACATCTCCGTTTGGCGTAAGGCGTCTCCACAATGGCAAACCCACGGGCGAATATCACGGCGGAGTGGATCAGAGGACTCCCGAAGGCGAAGCGATTCGGGCCGTTGCGGCAGGCACTGTGACTTTCGCGAAACAATTCAACGTTCTTGGCAACGCGGTCGGAATCGACCACGGACAGGGGCTCCAATCCATGTATTTGCACATGTCGCGATTGGCTGTCGCTAGCGGTGCAACTGTCGAGCGTGGAGATACTCTTGGCTACGCCGGTTCGACTGGCCGCTCCACGGGACCGCATCTTCACTGGGTTCTCTACGTGAATGGCATCAACGTGAATCCTGCGCAATGGATCAAG
>QHYO01000459.1:0-3056 GCA_003224135.1 Acidobacteriota bacterium
CTACGTGGTGTCGCATTCGGAACTGCCGGCGCGAAATCTGGTGATGAGCTGGGACACGCTCAAAGAAATTCTTGCAGCGGACTATCCCGGCATGGCGCTGCGACCCATGCATCGACTGGGGATATTGATGGAAATCCTGCCGGAGCTGCGCGCGATCGATTCGCTGGTAGTGCGTGATTTTTATCATCGCTATACCGTGGATGAACACTCTCTGCGCACGATTGAACACTTGCAGGCATTGGCGGATCCGCCCGACGCGCGAGGAACGCAATTCGCTCCCGTATGGAAAATGCAAGAGCGCCGCGACCTGCTGATTTTCGCGCTGCTGCTGCACGACACGGGCAAGGGAATGGCGGTGGAAAATCATGTACAAGGAAGTTTGACGGCGCTGGCGAGCGCGGCATCGCGGCTTGAACTGCTGCCTGAAGAAGAAGCCGAAGTGCGATTTTTAATCGAGCATCATTTGGACATGTCCGCAACTGTGCAGCGGCGCGATATTTTTGATCCCACAACGGTTTCGGCGTTCGCCGCCACGGTGGGAACGCTCGAGCGATTGCAGCGATTGTGCCTGCTGACGTACGCGGACATTCACGCGGTGAATCCGGAAGCGTTAACCCCGTGGAAAGCGGAGATGCTCTGGCAACTTTTCGTGGCCACAGCGAACCACTTGAGCCGCAGCCTGGATCGCGACCGGTTGCACGCTTCGGACGAGAATTTGCTGCTGGAGCAGATTCAAACCGCAGCGGGCGGCGCGCCAAGGACCGAAATCGAGCGATTTTTGGAAGGTTTTCCGCGGCGCTATCTGGCAGTGCACTCGGCCTCGGAAATTGCGGGACATTTCCTGCTGTACCGAAAACTTGCCAGCGCCCCTTTGCAGACAGAGCTGAAAGCGGAGAGCCACGGATTTTCGCTGACCTTGCTGACCGCCGACCGTCCGCGACTTTTCTCAACCATCGCCGGCGTGCTTGCCGCGTGGGGCATGAACATTATCAAGGCCGATGCCTTCGCGAACGCGGCCGGCGTGGTGCTCGATACGTTCCACTTCGCCGATCTGCACCGCACACTGGAATTGAATCCCAGCGAAGTCGACCGTTTTCAGAAGAGTCTTTCGGACGTGTTGAGCGGTAAAGCGGCGCTCGAACCATTGTTGCAAAGCCGCGAATCCGCTAGCCGCGCGCGTCCCCCGAAAGTTGCGGTTTCGACCGCTGTCAATTTCGACGACGCAGCGTCCACTCACAGTACGTTGCTTGAAATCGTCACGCAGGATCGCCCCGGATTGCTTTACGACATGGGTGCCGCGCTGGCGCGGCTCGATTGCAATATCGAAGTCGCCCTGATCGATACCGAAGGTCAGAAAGCGATCGACGTTTTCTATTTGACGTCGCGAGGAAAGAAACTCGACGCGCAAAAACGGGAAGTCTTGCGCGAAGTACTCGAAGGAACCATCGGTTAATTCCCCACCTGGTAGCAATTCTCGCTAGAATCTAGGAAATCATGCAGACGCTGCTCGGAGAGTAAATTTGACTTCATTTCCGTCCAAATCGCGCATATTTGCGCTTGCAACCAGCTGTTTGGTTTTGGCGCTTCTGGCGGCTTCTCAGAACCAAGGGTTTCGCAATTGGAAACGTCTAAGCGAAACGCCAATTCTGTCGCCTTCAGAGAGTGGATTTGAGAGCTCTGGCACGTTCAATCCGGCGGTGATCAGGCGCGGCGACAAGTTTGTGATGCTCTATCGCGCGCAGGATGCGGCGGGAACCTCACGACTCGGTTACGCGGAGAGCACGAATGGCGTTCACTTCGTCAAGCGGTTTGGCGCAGTGCTGGCGCCAGAAGCGGAATATGAAAAAGGCGGCGGCGTGGAGGATCCGCGGCTGATAGAGCTCGGTGGCCGCTACTACTTGACCTACACCGGATACAACCGCAAGGATGCGCAGCTGTGTCTTGCCGAATCGACGGACCTGATTCAATGGAAGCGGCTTGGGGTCATCCTGCCCGCGTACCAGGAAAAATGGAATCGCGGATGGACAAAGTCTGGCGCGATCGTCTCTGAAAGAATTGCGGGAAAATATTGGATGTATTGGCTCGGAACGGCCGCCGACAAGACCGATCAAATGGGAATATCGAGTTCGACCGATCTGTTGCACTGGACTGAGGAGCTCGATGTGCCGGTATTGCCGCGCCGCCCGGGAAAATTTGATTCGCGCGTCGTGGAGCCGGGCCCTCCGCCTCTTTTTACATCTAAGGGTATCGTGCTGATTTATAACGGAGCGGATGACAAGCTCGTTTACCGCACGGGGATTGCGGTGTTTGACCGGAACGATCCTCGCAAAGTCTTGTGGGAAAAGGTCGGGCAAGTGCCAAACGTGGTCTTCGTGGAAGGAATGGCGAAGCGCGGAAAAGAATGGCTCTTTTACTACGGCGGCGCAGACAAGTTTGTTGGCGTGGCGTCCGCTAGCGCAGTTCCATGAGTAGCAGGAATTCTGCGGATCAAGAAACACGCGTTGATGATTTTGGCCACGCCCGTTTTCGAACCGACGAGAGCAACCGTCGCAGGCTTCCAACCAGATCGACAATCTCGCCTTTGCCGTGCACGTCAAGTTCGATTTCGTAATTTCCTTCGGCGGCATGATCGACGGCTTCCTTCAGACTCAGCAACGGCTTGATGACTTGTCGCGGCAAAATGTAGCTGACCCACACACTGATAAGTAACGTCAACACAGAAACGGTTCCTAGAGACCATTCCGCCTGGCGGATCAATTTTCTGGCGTCCGCATGATCCACTTGGACGCGCGCCCAGTTTGTGGATTCCAGCTCGGAAGTTCGCCGGAGGACCTCCTGGCTGGAATTCTGCAGGTTCTCCGTAAGCCGCTGTAGCTCTGGATTTCCTTGCTCCACCGTGTTTGATATTTGAGTATCAAATGAGCCGACTCGCTGGCGCAGTTCCTCGACGAGACGTTCTCGCCTGGTACGTGCCGCCCGCTTCAGCAAGTTGTTCAAGTCCTCCTCGTACGCTTTTACGACTGCCTGAATGCGATCCGTGGGCCGTTGTCCTGGCC
>QHYO01000459.1:3138-3597 GCA_003224135.1 Acidobacteriota bacterium
TTGTCCAGGATTTGCTCAGTTTTGGCGACTGCATCGTGGTTCGCGGCCAAGTGGGTCGCATCGTGCAGCAGCAGATAGTTGCGTTCGGCGCGTCGCGCCTCCAACATTTCAATGGAGGCTTGCTGCGCAAGAGCGGCTGCGGGCGCATCAACGTTCACGATGCGATCGACGATCCAGCCCATACGAAAAAGATAGTACACGGCCATAAAAATTACGGGCGCGAGTATGATTCTGACGATGGCGAGACTGTAAGCTGTCCTGCGGCGCAACGAGTCGCCCGGCGCAAGAATCTTGAAGGATCTCGGAATTCCTACTCTCACGACTTGTCCTCGGGCCGGATCTATAACGTGAATCCGCTTGCGAACGACACCAGCTCGAAACCGAGTAACCTAATCCCGAAGCACGGATACGATTCCGTCGATCATGCCTCCATATTGTGACATTAGAACGCGAAGGTAG
>QHYO01000061.1:0-4241 GCA_003224135.1 Acidobacteriota bacterium
CCGGGATTTCACGTAAACGTGACGTTTGATAATCCACAAATTGCGCAGCGCATTTGCAGCGAGATCACCACGATGTTTATGGAACAGAACTCGCGCGACATTGACGCGCAGGGCACGCAGACCACGGAATTTTTTGCCCAGCAGGTGGATCAAGCGAAGCTGAATCTCGACGAGCAGGATGCGAAGTTGGCCGACTTCAAGAAGAAAAACATGGGATCGCTTCCGGATCAGGAACAAGCCAATCTCGGGTTGCTTACCGGAATGAATGGGCAATTAGACGCCATCACGCAGGCCGTGAACCGAGCCCAACAAGACAAGGTAATGAACGAGTCGTTGCTGAGCTCACAGCTTGCGACCTGGAAGGCCGTGAAGGGCGGAGACACACCTTCGGAAACGCTCGACCAGCAACTCACTGCGCTGCAGGACCAACTGAGCGTGCTGCAATCGCGCTACACCGCAGATCATCCCGACGTGATCAAGACCAAAAATCAGATTGAGCAGTTGAAGAAGCGAATGAACGAATCGCCAAAGGGCGGCAGCACGCCGGTGAATGCGCAAGCGAATGGAATTGAGCCGCCGCAAATTCAGCAGCTGCGTGCCAGAATACGCCAGAATGATTTAGGTGTTGCCGATCTTGTAAAGCGGCAAGGGCAAATTCAAAGCCAGATCAGTGTTTTGCAGGGCCGGATCCAGTCGACCCCGGCGGTCGAACAGCAGTTCAAAGAGTTGACCAGAAACTATCAAAGCGCGGTCGATTTCTACAACGACCTGCTGAAGCGACACGACCAGGCGAAGATCGGACGGGACCTCAATCGCCAGCAGGAAGGCGAACAATTCCGCGTGCTCGATGCGCCGAGCCTGCCGATGACCCCATCATTCCCCAAGAAAACGCTGTTTGCCGGAACGGGTTTGGGTGGCGGACTGGCGCTTGGGCTCGCCATTCTCTACTTGCTCGCTTTTCTCGATTCATCGATACACACCGAACGCGACGTCGAGCTGTGCATGAAGCTTCCCGTGCTGGCCATGGTGCCAACCGTTTCGCCGGCCGGAAGGATGCCCACAAAGAGTACCGACAAAGCGCTCGAACTCTCTCAAACGCGAGCATAGAAGGCAAAAGGAAACCCGAAACTTATGAGCCGGATTCACGAAGCACTAAAGAAAGCAGCGCAAGAGCGGTCGGCGCAGCTTGCGGCAGGCACGGCGCCAAGCTTCCTTGAAGTTGCGGATGTGCCGCGTACGGCTGTTCCGCTGCGGGAGCTGGATGAACCGACCTCGCCCGAGCGTAGCCCGGCAAAAGGCGGTTCCTTCCTTCGCTACGAGGATCTGATCAAGGGTTGCGCTCGGCCAATATGGAAAACGGATGCGCGAATGAGCGTGTTTGAGGGCGGAGATGACGGGCATGTCGGAGCGGAGAGGTTCAGAACTCTAAGGTCGCGCTTGTATCAAATCGGCGGGACACGGCAACTGCGGCGGGTGGTCGTGACCAGCAGCCTGCCGGCAGAAGGAAAGACATTTGTCGCAGCGAATCTGGCGCAGTCGATTGTCAGGCAGCCGGATCGCAAAGTACTGCTGATCGATGCAGACCTTCGCGCTTCGCGTCTGCATCAGCTGCTTGGAGCACCGCGCTCCCCGGGCTTGTCAGATTACCTGCTTGGCATGGCGGATGAGTTCCGTGTCGTGCAGAAGGGTTCGGAGTCGAATCTCTGTTTCATTCCAGCCGGTTCAGAGGCTCCCAATCCCAGTGAATTGCTCCTGAACGACCGCATGAAGCGGCTGCTCGACCTGATGACGCCTATTTTCGACTGGATCATTATCGATACGCCGCCGGCTTTGCCCGTGCATGATGCCAGCATGATGGCGGACCTGTGCGATGGGGTGTTGTTTGTGGTCAGAGCAGGCGCGACGGACCATGAGATGGCGACCAAGGCGGCTGCAGGATTCCAGGACAAGAACCTTCTCGGCGTGGTGCTGAATCGCGTGGATGGTGATGCAGGTTACGGCGGCTATTACTACAGTTATCCCTCGGGAGAAGAAGTCAAGAAGAGTAGCTGAAGAAAGTTTAGCTCGAAGCCGGTGCGGTGACTTTCCGCTCGCTTCGTTCCAAGAGCCACACCAGCGGCGCCAGCATAAGCAGTGCCAGCACAAAGAAAACGACACCACCCTCATGGTGCAGTCTGCCATATAGAAAGCCGGGATCCACATAGCTTGCGAGCAATGTCAGAGTGACGATTCGCACCCCGTTTTTCAAAATCATCACAAATAGACCGGCGATCACCAAAACCAATTGCTTCCAAAATGTGTCCAGGTAGAAGTGTGCAACCAGAATCGCCAGGATCAAAAGGGCGAGACTCGAGCGGATGCCGCTGCATTCGCGTGCAACTTCAATGTTGACGTGGGCGAGGTGAAAGACAAAGCCGTCGCGGAGAACGGGTACGCCGCTCCAGTCGAAGAGGACAGCCGTAATTTCCGCGGATCCTTTCTGAAGCAAGTAGATCACCTTATCAAGAATAAAATCGGGGATAGGAATCGTGAGCAGAAGGAAGACCAGCGGAAATCGTGCTCTCTCGAGACTCCGCCTGCCGAAGAAAAAAGCAAAACCAGCCACCCAAACCAGGAGCAGAGCGAATATGTAGACCGAGAGCTGGTTGACTGTGCTCAAGCGAGAGCCCATCGAGAAGGCGGCCAGAGCAACAACCGCGGCGGCCGCCAACAAGAGCGAGCCTACGGGGCCGTCTGAGCCCAAAGCCTTGAAGATGCGATCGCGCTCAAGAAATACGACCCATGCACTGATCACGGGAATGAGGATGAGATGCGAGCCATTTTCGCTTGCGCGCGAGTAAGAAACGAATGCCGTGAGGGGACGCAGGAAGAGAAGGCAGGAGGCAAGAATCCACCCAAGATAGAGAAGCATGCGCCGGGAGAAAGGCGCCCGCGAAGAAGATTCACCTCGATCCATCGAAGACTGTGGACTGTGCGACGGCATAAGGTCAGCACCTGGGCGCATCGGCCACCTTATCCTAACGGCTGAAAGTTTCCGAGCGATTTGTATAGTGGCGGTCGTAGTAGTTTCGATATTCGCCGGAGCGCGCGTGTTCGAGCCATAAGGAGTTCGAACGATACCAATCAATCGTGCGGCGGATGCCGTCCTCGAAGGAAACCTGGGGATGCCAACCAAGCTCGCGGCGAATCTTCGAACTGTCGAGGGCGTAGCGTCTATCGTGGCCGGGGCGATCCTTGACGTATTGCATCAGGGTCTCAGGTTTGCCGAGATAGTCGAGAATGGTCTTAACGATTTTCAGATTCGGTTGAGGAGTACCCGCAGAAACGTTGTAAATCTCGCCGGTTTTTCCTTTTTCAAGCACCAGCGTGATCGCCCGGCAATAGTCTTCGACGAAAAGCCAATCGCGCTCCTGCATGCCATCGCCGTAGATGGGCAGCCTTTTGTCTTCTTGCGCGTTGGCAATGATCAGTGGAATCAATTTCTCGGGAAATTGGAAAGGACCGTAGTTGTTGGTGCAACGGAGAATGATTGCGGTGGTCCGCGGAAGCCTTGCTGGCGGCATAAGGACTCCGTGGGTCGAGGATGGTTTCTTCAGTGAAGCTGCCGCCGGCCGGCGCGCTGCCATAAACTTCGTCCGTGCTGATGTGGATGAATCGCGGGAGTTTACTTGCCCGGGCAGCTTCGAGCAGGCATTGCGCACCGGAAACGTTGGTGCGAAGAAAGGGCGAAGCATCTTCAATGCTGCGGTCGACATGGGTTTCGGCGGCGAAATTGACAAGCGCGTCAAAGCCGCGTTTGAAAACATCGGCGACCGCTTCGGGATCGCTAATGTCGCCGCGAACAAAGTCGTAACGAGGGTCCGAGGCCAGGTCGCTCAAGCTCTCCGGGTTTCCGGCGTAGGTCAGCTTGTCGAAATTGACGATGTCTATATCGCGACCAGCGCTCAAAACGTGTCGAATGAAATTCGAGCCGATGAATCCTGCCCCGCCTGTCACCAAGAGTTTCAATCAAACTCTCCTTCCGATGGTCATCGAAACACGTTCGAGCGAACACGCACTGAGGGTCGTCACTCTGAATTGCGGGAGTGTCGCGGAGGGCTTCCGCGGCCGGGGATCTTATTGGCCCCGGTTTGAGAAACCATGTTGGTGGCGCGCTGCAGGGATTCGAACGTGCCTGCGTCGGTCCACCAACCGTCCAGAATGCTATGAGTCAGCGTGCGTTCCTCGAGATACATATTGTT
>QHYO01000061.1:4366-5593 GCA_003224135.1 Acidobacteriota bacterium
CCAGCGGATTGTTTCTCGAAGGCCTCTTTCGAGGCGATGATGTTGTTTTCGATTATGTTGTCGCCCAGAATCACGCAAATCTTTTCGCCCTCGACGAAAGGTTCGGCGAGTCTGAGCGCGTCGGCAATGCCCCCTTCGCCTTCCTGATACGTGTAGTGAATGCGATGAAGGTCAAAGTCCTTGCCATTTGAGAGAAGGCGAAGGAAGTCGCCGGAATTTTGACCACCGGTGACAATGATGATGTCCTTGATGCCCGCATCCACAAGAGTCTGGATCGGGTAGAAAACCATCGGCCGGTCATAAACGGGCAAGAGATGCTTATTGGTGACGCGCGTAAGAGGGTACAAGCGAGAGCCTTTTCCGCCAGCCAGGACAACACCCTTCATTTGTACGGATTCTCCCTTCAATGGAAAGAGCTCGTCGGTAGCCCTAATATTGCCACAGGCACCTGAATCCCCGAGATGACAAGATTCGGGTAAGTCAACGCGTTCAGGATATCAGATACGGAAGGAGTTCATTCCTCGGATACCTCGAACGGGGCTTTTGCCGTGGAACACGCCTTCCCTAAATATGGCTGCCCAGGGACCAGAAGCACTCGTTAGAACTCGAGCCTTCCGGCGCAGATAGCCAAGAGAGAAACCTGGCGGGGAGATCCGTCACCGTCCGTCACCGGGCCAAACCACTCGGGAGAAGGCCCACGATGCTTTCGAGCCAGGGGAGAGTAAAATCGCCGTCGTTTCATCTCCAGGTTGCAGGTCGCAAATCATACTCCCTACGAGGTTTACCGTATTCTAGCCAAAAACGACACTCTGAGCGCTTAAGGAACCTTACAAGAACTTCCCTTTATGTCCGGAAGCGGTTTGCAACAATAGGGCAGGCCTTTTCTCTCGCGGGGGGTTGTCCGCTGTAATCGGCCATATGACTAGGGCGTAAGCTAGTACAAGTACCTATTTTTCAGCAAGTTAGCTAGTCCTCGTTGTGGCAGGTGAATTGCCCTAGACTAGTCGTCCTCGAGCCCCCTTTGGGAAGTTTGTGGCGGTAGCCCATCGAGACGATTCGCTCGAAGTGCTTTCAGGAGACACTGATTGAACCTGGCCATCTGTTCCCCGGAGTCGGCAGGCACTCGGTTTCCGTGGTACGCGGTGCAATGCTGGCTACGCAAAGAGAGTATGATCGCGGCCCAATTAGAGGGTCAAGGGTTCGAATGTTTTCTCCCGAAGTACAAGA
>QHYO01000062.1 GCA_003224135.1 Acidobacteriota bacterium
CGCTCGCGATTGCATCTTTATTATGCGGAGGATCGCACGCTCGCCGAGATTGGGAAGGAGCTTGGCGAGCATGAATCGAGTGTGTCGCGCAATCTGGAGCGCATTCGCAAAGAGTTGCGCGCCACGGTCGAAGGGCTTCTGCGCGCAGGGAAAGTCGCGGACGGCGGACCGGCTACACCTGGAATGGACGATGCGCAGATTGCGCTTTGTATCCAATACGCAGGCGAAGCCTCCGCGATTGATCTGGATAAATTGTTCGAAGCGCCGAGCGCATCGCAAACACGCAATGGGAAAGATATTCCCGGCCCGGATCGGATTTTGGAGCCATGATGCCGCGCAATTTTTATCGCAAGAAGTCCGCCTTCAAGCGTTCTAAGGTGAGAGTGGCGTATGCCTTCTGAAGACCGTGATCGTTTGTTCGACAACGCGCTGGCACGGCATTTGCGCAGTGACGCGGCCGCAGCGGAGAAGTCCGCATGCCTTGATGCTGAGGTTTTGGCTGCCTATCACGAGCGGCTGTTGTCTTCCGAAGAGATGTCAGCCGCGAAAGACCATCTTGTCTCTTGCGCGCGCTGCCAGGAAATTTTGGCGCAACTGGAAGCCACGCAGGATGTGAACGTATTGCAGAACCGTGAAGACGATCTCGTAGTGGCCGGAGCGGCGTTCCCCGTGAAAAGCAGTGAGGTTGTTGAAGAAGCTGACGCGGCTGCTCCCGTGCCGCTGCCTGATAAAAAAGCGACTAACGCGGTGGAATTTCGCAGCAAAAGGAATTCTCGTCCGCGTTGGGCCGCACCCGCGGGCGCGATTGCGGCGGGCCTGCTGTTATGGATCGGGTTGCGCGATTATCGTTCGCAATTGTCGAAGAAATCCGAGCCGGCTACGCAGATTGCGGAGAATCGTGGCGATGCCCGGCGAACAGCGCCATTCCCTGCGGCTCAGCCGGAACCCATGAGGAAGCAGAAGAGCGAAAATTTGGCGCGCGAAGAATCACGAGAAGAATTAAAAGAGTATTCAGGCGCTCCTCCGTCCTCTGGTCTGCACGATGAAATGCAAAATTTCCGGAAAAGCGCACGGCCTCCCGCCCATGCGAACGCAGACAAAAAGGCTGCAAGCCCAACGCCCTTAGCCGCCGCCCCCAAGGTAGTGAGTCCCAAGCGGCAATCGGACGACCGTGTTTCGCCTCGAGAAGCAGGAGAACTTTCCGCTAAGAGCGAAAAATCGGATGTTCCATCGAAAAGTGCAGCGCTTGATTCCGTCGAAGTAACCGGCAGAGATATGCAAAACCTCGAACGCGAGCCGCAGATCGTTGCCGGAGCTGCTGGAGGCGCCGGAACGCCGGCCGCTCCTCCTGCACCTTCGCCGCAGCCTGCCTTGTCTCGCACAAAGGTGGCGGCCGAGACACAAGCCGGCGCGGCCGAAGTCGTGGGCGCCTCGCGATTGAACAAAGACGCAAACCAGCCAGCTTTGTATAACAACGCCATTTTGAGCCTGGCCGCGCTTCCGAGTGTTGCGGCGACATCTGATGGAAGAAGTATTTGGCGCTTTGGCGAGCATGGCGCAATCGCTCACTCAAGCGACGGCGGCAAGACTTGGGAATCACAATACGCTGCGCTCAGTGTCACACTTACGAGTGGCTCAGCGCCGAACGGAAAAATTTGCTGGATCGCCGGCGCAGGTGGCACGCTTCTGCGCACCACGGACGGCGGCAAGCATTGGCGACTTGTCACAACGCCCGTCTCGGCCGACCTCGGCGGCGTGCACGCAACCGACGCAAAACACGCCTCGATCTGGGACGTGCCCAATCGGCTGGGTTATGAAACGTCCGATGGCGGCGTCACGTGGAAGCAAACCGCCAACGAATAGTTCGACATTCTGACATTCTCTAGTGCAAGAAATTAGCTCGGCGCCGTTCTAACCACAGATAGCAAGTTTTTGCAAAGGAGAAGAAATGGTGCACAGAGCGAAGTTTGGAATCGAACGAACCGTGTGGAGCTTGAGCGCTGCCGCTGCTTTGTTGGCTGGAACGGCGGTTATGTATGCAACGCCGCGTGGAAAGCGCGAAGCAAGCACGCAGGAAAGGGAAGCCCCGCGAGAGACTGCTGGTGGGCCGTCGACCACGCTGAACGATCAGACCGATCTCTCCGTGACGGTCTACAATTCCAACATCGCGCTGGTTCGCGACGTTCGCAACCTTTCACTTCCGAGCGGCGTTTTTCACTTGAAGCTCATGGATATCGCCGCCACCGTCAATCCGGCCACCGTGCACTTCCGCTCGTTGAACGAACCAGACAAACTAGGCGTTCTCGAACAGAACTACGAATACGATCTGCTTGAGCCGGCCAAGCTGCTGCACAAATACGTAGGCAAAGAAGTTACGCTCGTTCGCTCGTACATGGACAACGGAACGACGAAGCGCGAAGAGATCAAGGCAACCCTGCTTGCGGACAACAACGGGCCAGTCTGGAAAATCGGCAACGACATTGTCACGGGCGGCTATGCCGAGTCCTATCGCTTCCCGGAAGTTCCCGCGAATTTGTTTGACCGCCCCACGCTGCTGATGTCGCTTGAAAATTCCGGGTCGCGCAAGCAACAGATTGAAGCTTCCTACCTTGCAGGCAATCTTTCGTGGAACGCGGATTACGTTCTGACGATTGGGCGGGAAGATAAGGCCGCCGATCTTGACGGCTGGGTCACCCTTGTCAACAACAGCGGTACCGCGTTTCACAATGCTCGGCTGCAACTGGTTGCCGGCGATTTGAACCGCATACAACCGGCAGCGCCGCAATCGCGAGCGGCGGATATGGTGATGGCAAAAGCCGCGCGCGCCGAGCAATTCGCGCAGGAAAATTTCAGCGAGTATCACCTCTACACGCTCGGCCGCAAGACTTCCGTCGAAGACAAGGAAACCAAGCAGATCAGCTTGCTCGAGGGAAGCGGCATTCCCGTCGAGAAGCGCTTCGTCGTCAACGGCCAGAATTTCTACTATCACAACCAGCAGAATCCTGGGACGCCGATCAAAGACAATGTGATGGTTTTCTACAAATTCAAGAACGAGGAAAAATCCGGACTCGGAATGCCCATGCCCGCCGGAAATGTCCGCGTCTATCAAAAGGATTCCAAGGGGAACATCCTCTTTGTCGGTGAAGACCGCATTGATCACACGCCGAAAGATGAGGCGCTCAATATCCACATCGGCAACGCGTTTGACGTGATCAGCGAACGCAAACAGACCGACTACAAGCGCGTTGATACTCATCTGTGGGAGATGGAATTCGAGATCACGCTGCGCAATCACAAGGACTCGCCGATCACCGTTGAAGTCAACGAACCGATCGGCGGCGACTGGGAAATGCTGACATCTAGCTACAAATACACAAAGACAGCGGCTTGGGCCGCCCAGTTCAATGTGCCGGTCGCGGCGAATGGCACGTCGCTACTGAAATATCGGATTCGTGCTCGCTGGTAATTTCTAGGGCAACAATTGGCCGGAGGGCGCGACTTGTCGTGCCCTCTTCTTGAATCCCGCCCGCGCCACGGGTACCGTCACGCGGCCAGATCCGCAAGCAAGTTCCAAGACCGGGTCGGCAAATTCTCTTGCCAGATTTAGGTAAAATGCCAGATCGCCGCGGCGCGTGACGATTAGCGAGGCGTCGTAGTACTCTGCAGATTCCGGCCGCTAATCGTTGCTTCCCAGGATCGCGTCCGCCTCGATTTCCACCAACATCTCTGGCGAAATGAGTTGGCTAACCTGCACCATGCTCGTGGCGGGGCGAATGGCGCCAAAAAATTCTCCGTGCGCCCGGCCAACTTTTTCCCATTCGGCGATATTCGTGACAAAAATCCTGGTGCGGACCACGTCAGCAAGCGATGCGCCGGCTTCGGCGAGCGCTGCCTCGATGTTTCGAATTGTCTGCACGGTTTGTGCGTGCGCGTCGCCGACACCGACAATTTTCCCGTCCGGCCCGGTCGCTGTAGTTCCGGACACACTAACGGTGTTTCCTGCACGCACGGCGCGCGAATAGCCCACAATCGGCTCCCAGGGCGTCCCGCTCGAAATATTTTTCCGCTCCATCCGGTGGCTCCTTCGCTATGTGATTCAGCGGCGGGTTGAAGTCGCATGCTAAACTGAGTATGACACGACGCTGTGCTAGAGCTTAAGGCACCACTGCTCTGACGAAGGC
>QHYO01000460.1 GCA_003224135.1 Acidobacteriota bacterium
AGTCGAAATCAAGCTCCGACATGGGATGAACGCGAAAGGGATCACTGGAGAAACACAGAACAAAATCATTCAAGCCATCACTTCGTTCGCACTGTATGGATTCCCCGAATCGCACGCGGCAAGTTTTGCTCTGATCGCGTATGCAAGCGCTTTTCTGAAGTGCCACTATCTCGCGGCATTTACTACCGCCATGCTGAACAATCAGCCCATGGGGTTCTACCAGCCAGCTACCTTAATTAAGGACGCCCAGCGCCATGGCCTGAAGTTCAAGCCAATTGATGTCACGCGCTCACAATGGGAATGCACGATCGAAGAAACTTCCGAGGACTTGGTTGTGCGCATTGGGCTGCGTTATGTAAAAGGACTGCGCAAAGAAACTGCGCAGCAGATTCTGGAGCAGCGCATAATTCAGCCATTTGTTTCAATTGAGGACTTAAAACAGCGTGTGCCTCACATTCAGAAAGATGAGTTGCGCGTTCTCGCCAGCATAGGCGCTATGAATTTCATCTCCAGTAAGACGCGCATTCATCGTCGAAGCGCTTTATGGCAGGTTGAACGTTCAGGTCGCCCGGCGGGCGCTCTCTTTGAAGCACAACTCAGAGCCGACGATTCCGAGTCATCCTCGCTTTTTTCGCCGCTCGATCCCATGGATGACGAGGAGCGGCTCGTTGCCGATTTTCGCGGCACCGGCCTCACTGTGGGCCATCATCCAATGGCGCGTCATCGTGCGAACCTCAACCGAAACGGCGTTTCACCGGCATCGCGTCTCGCTTCTCTTCGCGATGGCTCAGTTGTTTGCGTGGCTGGAGCCGTGATCGTTCGTCAACGCCCTGGAACGGCCAAAGGATTCGTATTTCTTAGTCTCGAAGATGAAACTGGCGTCGCCAACATCATCATCACACCGCAACTCTTTGAAAGGGATCACACCACAGTGGTCCACAATTCATTTCTCATCATCGAAGGCGTGCTGCAAAACCAGGACGGCGTCATCTCGGTAAAGGCCGGAAACATCAAGCCATTTCATCTTTCCCGCGCCGCCGCCCCAGCCCACGATTTTTATTAAAGCTCGGCTAATGAATTGTCTCAGAGCGGCGCTTGCACGGTGGTCTGCGCTGTAGTGCTCCCGCCATGATGGTCCGCGCAGGTGACGCTAACGATGTACGTCAGAGCGTGCCCGCCATTTCCAGCGGCTCTCAACTTCAGGTTGAACGGCCCGGTAATTACATAGTCCGTTCCAGCAATGGCTGGTCCCGAATAGTGGCCACAGCACTAATGCTGCAAACCGGATTGGGTCACAGACATCGGTGTCCTTAACAAGCATAGTCACTGGATCGAGTTTCTTGTTTGGCGGCCGCACTACGTTTGGAGATGCCACGACCGAGGAAATGACCGGGGGCAGGTCGACGACCGTGACTGACGTAGGACAATTTGAGCTGTTGCCTGACGCGTCCGTCGCGGTACACGTCAAAGATGTTGTGCCGAATCCGACGTGGAGCCCGACGGAGGAAGGCAACTTGCCGTGACGGCCGGACAATTGTCAAACACCGTGGGATGCAGGTCCGCTGCAGCGCCGCTCGCGCTCGTAGAAAGAATCGTTTGGCGCCGGGCAAGAGATAGTTGGCGAATCGTTTCATTACGCAGGGAAAAATTCCTGAAGAATCGGACGAACATTTCGTCCCCAGGAGCTCGGCGATCATAGAGGAACTTCGTTGCGGACTCAGAGCAGCGATCCAACTCATCGACGTCCAGCGAGTGTCCGGGGCGATGCGCGCATTGAATTCGATTCCAGCGCACCCATTCGTGAGGTAGAATCCCTGCTCGCCACGCTACCTAAATCCGATCGCCATCGAGCAGCGACGGCGCCTTGCCTCCTGGCGCCGAGGTGCATCGTGATCCTGACTATCGAACGAAAGAAGATCCCTCCCGACATCGAGGTCCTCGAAATGAACGGCCGTATCATCCTGGGCAATAGCTCGCGCGACGTGGAATTGAAACTGGCGGAAATTCTCAGTGAGCATGCCAAGAAAATCATCTTCGATCTCAGTGGAGTCACGATACTGGACAGCACAGGCATCGGAATTTTGGTGGTGTGCCAGGGAAAGATTCACAAGGCAGGAGGGCGCTTGCACATCGCGGGCGCCTCTGGTTTCGTGGAAGAGACATTGAAGATCACAAGCGTGGACAAACTTCTCCAATTGTTCCCTTCGATCGCCGAAGCCGCCGCCGGCTTCTAGACAGGGTTCCCCCCGATTCTGCGGCTGCAATTAAGGCGATTCCTGTATAGCTCTCACATTGTCCGGTTCACTAGACTGAATATCCCTTGCTGACTGCGAGCATTCTCTCCAGGTCAGACAATCATTCGGAGGCGGTCAGGGCCGTTGGATTCATTGCGTATTCTGCTCGTTGACGATCACGAACCTGTCCGCCGCGGGGTCCGATCCTTGCTATCGTCGCATAGCGACTGGCTTGTATGCGGCGAGGCGGTCGATGGCCTCGATGCGATTGAGAAAGCAAAAGCGCTTCGCCCAAACGTCGTCTTGATGGACATTTCGATGCCCCGGATGAACGGGCTCGATGCAACGCAGATCTTGCGGCGGGACATGCCAGACTCAAAAATCGTCATCGTCAGCCAGAACGATCCGGCAATGGCTTGTCGCCAAGCAACTGAAGTGGACGCGGCTGGCTACGTCGCGAAGAGTTCTCTTTCAGATGATTTAGTCCCAACGATCGAGAAGGTGATCAGCCGCGAACCGAAAAACGGGAGCCATCCGATGAGCGCGACCGCATCAAGTTGGCTGCCAGGTGAAGCCGAGGATCGCCTCCAGCACCTGGCCGCGATCGTGGATTCCTCGGACGACGGGATCATCAGCAAGAATCTCGACGGCGTCATTACCAGTTGGAATAAAGCTGCGGAACGACTCTTCGGCTACTCCGCCGAAGAAGCCGTCGGACGCCACATCACGCTCATTATTCCTTCCGACCGCCGACACGAAGAGGCGATGATTCTTGACCGGCTCAAACGAGGCGAACGCGTGGAGCATTTCGAAACGGTACGCGTGCGCAAAGACGGCGGTATGCTGGATGTTTCCCTGACCATATCGCCGGTAAAAGACTCGCAAGGCCGCTTCATCGGGGCTTCGAAGATAGCGCGGGACATCACCGCTCAAAAACGCGCCGAACAAACGCTTCGGGAAAACGAGCAGCGGCTTCGCGCGTTGACCGACGCATTGGAAGCCCAGGTTCGCGCCAGGACCATGGAACTTGAACGCCGAAATAGAGAAGTGCTCCACCAATCCCAAAAACTCAGAGAGTTGTCGCACCGGTTGATCCGAATCCAGGATGACGAAAGGCGCCATATTGCGCGGGAACTTCATGACAGCGCAGGACAAATCCTCGCTGCGCTTGGAATGAATCTCGCAACCGTCGTGCGAAACGCGAAATTAGATGCGCCGGAGCTCGCCAGACTGGCCGAGGAAAGCGAACAGATGGTTCGAGAATTGAGCCAGGAGATACGGACAACATCTTACTTGTTGCATCCGCCGCTTCTGGATGAGTGTGGACTATCTGAATCGCTTCTCTGGTATATTCGCGGACTGAAAGAACGCAGCGGGCTTGAGGTCACACTAGCTATTCCAGATGACTTCGGACGTCTCACACCCGAGATGGAATTGGTGATATTTCGAATTGTGCAAGAGTGTCTGACAAATGTGCATCGCCATTCGGGCAGCAGAGTTGCAGCGATTGAGATTAAGCGCGGTTCCGGGAACATAACACTCAGCGTTCAGGATGAGGGCAGCGGCATACCTTCGGCAAAACTTCTCGAAATTGAGTCGCAAGGCGGAGGAGTGGGAATTCGCGGAATGCGTGAGCGTGTGCTCCAATGCGGCGGTAAGATGGCCCTCCAGTCCGGCGCTAGAGGCACGAAAATTTCAGTCAGTTTTCCAGCTGCCGATCTGAGACCGGCCGAAGAAGTTCCCGGCGCGGCGCTCGCTTGAAATAGGCAAGGGTCGCTATCAGGCGCGTCGCAGAGTTAGGGCGCCTTTCCAATCCACCACAAAACCTTTGCCACAATCTTCCATTTCTGTTTTCCGCTCAAGGTAATCGATTCGTAGCTGGCATTTTCCGATTGCAGCACAACCGTGTGGTCATAGCGTTTCAGTCTAGAAACGGTCAGCCCTTTGTCCTGATGCGAGGCAATCACGATTTTGCCGTTCAAATCGCCGACATTGGACTGCGAAAAATCGACAACGAGAATGTAGCCGTCGTGAATCAGGGGCGACATCGAGTTGCGACGAACACGCAGACAACTTGTCGTTGATGGATGGGGGCACCAATCTTTGGGCGCCGCGATCATGCCCTCAATCGGAGCGTCCTGCAGCAGCTCATGATCGTCACCCTTTTCGCCGTGTGATGCTGCTACGGTTTTCAGCAGGGGGATAGCCACGAGTTGAAGCTTTTCATCCGGCTTTGGCTTTCTCGCACCTCCGCCAGCACCTGCGATTTCAAGTTTGGGGATCTGTGCCTGCCGCAAGCGTTTTTGCAAGCGCGGTACGACGCGTAGCAAGTCTTCCTTGCTAAGACCCGCTTGTCCCCAAAAGTACCAGCACACTGGATCGCCCGCAAGATTTCCCATCTCGATGTAGATGTGCGACGGCGGTTCCGAAATTCCCCGCTCCCATCGCGACACCGCCATGGCGGAGCAATGGAATGCATCACCAAAGGCGACTTGATTTAGTCCAACTCTGTTGCGTAGGCGGACAATCGCCTTCGCCCACTCCGGCTGGAAAGAAGCACTCGATTTGTGCCTCGATTTCGCCATCACTTCCTCATTCTCCCGCTCCCGGCCGTGCGACGCCACGATTATTGAATGTACGCCAGCGTACCCAACCTTGGCAAGGGGGAGGCAGGTGGCTTCTTGGCAATCTATCATTCCCTACTAGTCATGGGCGTTAGTCAGGAGTATGGTTAGGTTGTCCCCTCGCATGACGCCACTACGACGTCCTGCGAACAGACGGTTTTCGCCTCGCAAGGAGCCGCGGTTTGCCGAATGAGAAATCCGATATTCGACGTAATAAAGCCGCTGTCCCAATCGGTTCCGATGGCAATGGCAGCCAGTCGATACAGAATCATATTCTGCTGGCCCTTCCGCGCAGCGTTCGCAGTGCCATGCTCGCGAAATCGCAATTTATCCAATTGCCTACTCCCTATGTTCTGAATGAGGTAGGCGCGCCGATTCAGCACGCGTATTTCCTTGAAAGCGGGCTTTCTTCGATTCTGAACGTATTGCAAAACGGAAAAAGTGTTGAAGTCGGGCTCACCGGCAAGGAAGGTTTTGTCGGCGTACCTCTCATCGCCGGTTTCAAAACAAGTCCCACGCGCGTCATCATGCAAGTCGGAGGAACAGCGTTCCGGATCGCCGCCAAAGACATTAAGGTGTTCTTAAAAGACTATCCAGCGCTCGATAGAAGCTTGCAAAGGTACTCGCAGGAAATTTCCTTGCAGGCTGCTCAGACTGCGGTATGCAACCGAGTGCACGAAATCGATCAGCGGCTGGCCCGATGGCTGCTGATGAGCCAGGATCGAATCGATAACGAATTGGTTCCATTAACACAAGAATTTTTGGCGCACATGCTCGGCACCCGACGGGCAAGCGTGACCGTTGCGGCCGGAATGTTGCAAAGGGCGGGCCTAATCAGCTATGTACGCGGCCAATTGAAGATTGAAGACCGTGCCCGCCTGGAGAGCACGGTTTGCGAGTGCTACGGAACCTTGAAACAGAGACTGGACACGTGGAAATCGGAGTCTCTGTAGCTGACCGAATATTTGATTGCAACGGAGGAGGTGCTCCGTGAACGAGCGAATGTGGCGAAAGTTGTACGAATTGGCCCTATCGGAACGTGACCCGCAGAAATTAAGCGATCGCATTTACGAAACCGAAGCGGCAATTTTCCTGCGTCTGCAAACTTTGGAGAAAGGGCCGGTTTCTCAAGCTGAGCTTGACGAAAGAAGTTCGGTGTACTAGGACTCTAGCGCCGCTTCTTCACATACGGCAAAACCCTCATTGCGCGTCCAATCGCAAATTCGTACGCTAGCGTACTATTGAGGTTCCCCGTTCCGGGTGCTCTCCAGCGTTTTGGCTGTCACCTCCAGCAGGGAGGCTGAACATGCCAAAGTCTATTCTCATTGTCGATGACAGCCCTCAGATTCGAAAACTCATTCGCAGTTATTTTGATTGTGAAACGGAGTTCGAAGTTTGCGGTGAAGCGGTCGACGGATTGGATGCGGTTGAAAAATTCACACTGCTGAATCCCGACCTGATCATTTTGGATGCGTCCATGCCGCGTATGAACGGCCTGCAGGCAGCGCGCATCCTGCGATCCATGGGGAGTGAACTTCCGATAATTTTATTTACGATGCATGCGGAAGCGATTTCAGACTCCGACGCTTCCGCTGCCGGGATTACCTCAGTCGTTTCCAAGATGGCGAGCATCTCCGAACTTTCGAAATGCGTGGAAGGTCTGCTGCGATACGCATAGCAGCATCAGCGAACCCGACGATTTCGCCGCGCCGGTTCACAGCCCTGAAGAGCAAGGCCCAGCCCACCTAAGCCGCCAAGACCCAGCCCCTCGAAATTACGCCCCACTTAGCTCCGCTTGATTACCTTCAAATTTTCCCGGGGCATCGCTTTCGTTTCTAATCTGCGCGAGCGCTGCGAGTAAGCATGATGTTCACTTCCTCCATCGTCGGCATCGACGGCTGAGCACCGGCCCGCGTGACAGACACTGCACCGGCCGCGGCTGCGAACTGTGCACTCTCGAGGGGCGATCTTCCGAGCATCAGTGCAACGGCAAACGCACCGTTGAAAGCATCCCCTGCCGCTGTGGTGTCAACGGCGGATACAGGGAAGGCGTTCACGTGCTGGCGAAAGCCGTCCTTCGTAGCGAGATACGAGCCCCGCGAACCCATCTTCAGCACTACGCCATTGCGGCACTGCTCCAGCAAAACATCGATAATTTCGGAGGTTTCCCGCCGATTCGAAGAATGCCTCATTTCGGTGACGCAGCAACCAATTTCCGTTTCGTTTGGTGTGAGCCAGCTGACACTATGAAGCAGGTCCGCGGGCAGCACCTTTGCCGGAGCGGGATCCAGAATCAGCGGAATTTCCAGACGGGCGCAAAGTGTCCCCAAATACTCTACCGTCTCCAGGGGGATCTCGAGCTGAGTGAGCACCACGCCTGCTTCGCCGATCGCGTCAGCATGGTCGTCAACGTCTCTCGGGGAGACGAAGGCATTCGCGCCTGGCGTCACGACAATTGCGTTATTCCCGTTCGGAGCGACTGCTATCATCGCAACGCCTGAGGGACCTTTCGAAGTCTGAACGCTACTGGCATCAACGCCGCTGCGGACCAACTGCGCCCGCAGCTCCTCACCAAACGCATCGGACCCTACATGCCCGATCATGCGAACCGGATAGCCAAGTCGGGCCACAGCAACGGCCTGATTCGCGCCCTTCCCGCCTGGATGCATTTGGAAATCGCTGCTGTGAACGGTCTCTCCCGCAACAGGAACGCGCTCCGCACGCGCGACGAGGTCGATGTTGATACTACCAACCACGACAATCGGTTTAGCGTTGCTATCCATGCGCGCTATCTTGGCCATGCAAGAGAGCGTAAAGCGCCGCCTTCCAGCCCGTGACATCCAGGGTCCAGCAGACTCGCGTCCTCACTTGTCCCTTCCAGGCCCATTCCCAGAGGCCCCTGTTTCGCTCGTCCTCTGCTACAACCAAGCGGTCCACAACCGTCATACCCCGCGTCAGATCACTCATCGTTTCAACGTCGACGTAATGCATGCTCGAAGCCGTGCACAGTTCCGGCTGGAGTGCGATCGCCATAGCTACTGGATCCGGCAGCGAAATGCCGTAGTCTCCGGTTTGTGCATGATAAGCATCTGCCGCAAGACTGTTGGAGTGGATCACGAATTCGGCCACTGGCGTTCCGAGTGCCAGAATTTTAGAAATGTCCTCCTGGTTCAGCGCCGCCGAACCGCGACAGAGATGCCACCCGACCATCTCCAGCGGCAAGCCCGCTCGGAAGACAATTTTTGCCGCTTCCGGATCCACCCAAATGTTGAATTCAGCGGCAGGCGTGACGTTCCCCTCGCAACACGGAGCGCCGCCCATTACGACGCAACGCCCAATCGCATTGATGATCCTTGGCTCCCGGCTCATCGCCAAAGCAAGATTCGTCAATGGCCCCAAGGTAACGACCTCGATTCCTGGATTCAGAAGGACGGTCTCGATAATCGCGTCTACGGCGTGCCGTGAGTCCGCCTGTCTCGACGCTGGAGCGTATCCGTGATCTCCCAGGCCGTCCTTACCGTGGAACCACTGGGCAGTCACAAGCTCTCGCAGAAGCGGCCTCTCGGCGCCGGCGCAAACAGGAGTCTGAGCCCCACACAATTCCGCTGCGCACAGCACGTTGCGAGTCGCCTGCTCGACCGGAATGTTGCCGGCAACGACGGTAATCGCCGATACACGAACATCCGAAGACCGCAGCGCCATGATCAGAGCGACTACGTCGTCGGAACCGCCATCGGTATCAATCAAAAGTGTTCGAGTCATCGAAAGCTCCGCTCAAGTTCGGCCAACTCCGCCGCTCGCTTCGCCCAATTCTCGCAGAACTGCAAGCAGAGAAGACCGGGGTTTATGCGATGCGGCGGTTCCCTGCCACTTGGCTTCGAAAGTAAAGGGTTACTGAGTTACGGCTCATCGTCTCCGTCTGTATCGGCTGAAGGACCTTCGCCCTGTTGGCGTTCAGGATCGATCTTCGCGACTTTTTCTTCCTCCAAGAGTCGATTCAGAGCAGCCATGTCCGTCTTTTTGATTTCTTTCCAGCGGGCAGAAGTTTCCCTGAGCGAGCTTCCTAATTCCATCGCGACGGTTTCCGTCTGCGTCGTGGGCGCGCCATCGGCAGAATCCGCGATTGCAAGGATCCGTCCGAAACGCTGGTTGAGGGTTGAGAAATTCTCCGGTTGTTTCCCCGTCAGCGGAGTGCCAAAAAATCCGGGAACAACGGTGCCCTCGAGTCCAGACGCCTTTTTATCAAAGTCCGCCAGCTTCTGCTTGGCTTCTGCGGAAGAAACTTTTTCCATAGCTATCTTCACTTGCGCTCGCGAGGTTTGCACCTCTGCCAGAGCTTCAAAACTCTCGTTCATTCCTCCGGCAGCCGCCTGTTGCATCGCGAATTGTTTCGCAAGATCCGCGGCCGAAATCTTCACGCGCGGATCCATCTTCAAGACCAATGGTCGCGTGTACGATTTTCCATCAACAGTCAGCTTCGCGGTGTAGCGTCCAGGCAGTGCCCACGGACCGCGCGGCTCGAGCGGAGTATCGTGAAGAATTGCCGAGATCGGATAACTATGTCCTAATGATTTCGGCGCAGGGTAGCGAACATCCCAAACAAAACGGTGCATTCCGCCTTCGGCCGACAAAATCTTTTCCTCTCGTGCCCAATACATGGGAATCGGATGCTTCGGCGCAATCTTATCGAGGGGTTCGATGATGTCCGCACTGGAGTATTTGCGCACCAATCTTCCGCTGGTATCCAGAATTTCGAGCGTCACGGGTCCGGAGGAATCTTGCGCAAGAAAATAATCGACGATCGCGCCATCCGGTGGATTTTTCCCCGCCGGTATTTCCGGCGGCAGCGGAGTGTCTGGATTTCTGTTCCATCGCACACGCACTGCTTCCTGCGGAGCGTACAAATGCGCGCGCGAATTTGCGACTTCATCTTTCAGCTGTCGCAGAGGCGTAATGTCATCGAGAATCCAGAATGACCTGCCGTGCGTACCGACTATCAGATCATCGCCATGAATTACTAAGTCGCGCATCGACGTGTGCGGTAAATTTAATTGCAATGGCTGCCAATGATCGCCTGAGTCGAATGACACGTACACGCTCGTTTCCGTGCCCGCGAACAGCAAGCCCTTCCGTGCCGGATCCTCGCGTATCACGTTCACCGGAGCGCTTTCCGGCAGGCCGTTCACGATCTCTTGCCAGTTTTTCCCAAAATCCCGTGTGCGATAAACGTGTGGTTTCAAATCGTCAAGACGGAACCGATTTACGGCTGCATATATCGTGCCAGGCTCGGTGCGCGACGGCTCGAGAATGGAAACTTTGCTCCACGGCGTCAGGGAGGGCGGCGTGACATTGGTCCAGTTTTTGCCGCCATCCCGCGTCAGTTGAATCAGCCCATCATCCGTGCCAGCCCAGATTGTTGTCTTTTCCAGATACGAAGGCGCGAGCGCATACACTACACCGCGATGCTTGCCTTTTTCCGGATCGCCTGCCGCAAACACACCAAGATTCGCGGGCGTTTCGTGCGAATCGCGTGTCAGGTCCGGGCTGATTACTTTCCAGCTCTTGCCGCCATCAATCGTTTCGAACACGACGTTTGCGGCGAAAAACAATTTGTGCGGGTCCGTCGGAGAAAACACCAGCGGCAGAGTGCGATCGTAGCGATACTCGCCGCGCCGCACGGGCTCCGGCGCAACGTCCTGCACTTCACCAACTTCCAGGTTCGTGCGCGTTACGCGCGCGCCGTAAACCAAATTTTGATTGAGTGGATCGATGGCGATCGTGCCGTACTCTTCCACTCCGAGCAATCGCCAGTCGCGAAATGTGATTTCTCCGTAGTCGCTGCGGCTGGCTGTCGCTGCAGATCCGCTCTCCTGCTGTGCGCCATAAACCCAGTAGGGAAAACGGTTGTCCGTCGTAACGTGATAAAACTGCGCCGTGGGTTGGTTATACCAACTGCTCCACGACGCGCCGCCGTTTACGCTAATCACCGCGCCCTGGTCGCTCGACAGAGCGATGATCTGTCCGTTGGTGCGATTGATCCAGATTCGCTGGTAATCGTCGCCGCCCGGTGCGCCCTTCCATCCCACAAACGTTTTCCCACTATCGTTCGATTTCCACGTGGTTGTGTTCGCCACATAAATCTCATCCGGATTGTCCGGCGCCACGGCAATTCCCATTGCACCCGGGCCACGTCCGCCGATCCGGCGATCGTCATTGACGAGCGTCCATGTTTCGCCCGCGTCATCCGAGCGATATACTCCCGCTTTTTTGTCCGCTTCCACTGACGCGTAAACTCGTTTTGGATCGCTCGGGGCAACCGCCAATCCAATCCGCGCTGCGCCCTCCTCCGCGCCGGGCAAGCCTTTGCTCAAAGCCTTCCAGTTCGTTCCCCCATCGGTGGACTTGTACAGCCCGCTTCCAGCAATCTCAATCGATGCTCCATTTCGCACTTCCCATGGCGCGACGCGTGCCGCCCACAGAGCCGCGTAGAGCACCTGCGGATTCGCAGGATCCATTACTAATTCTGCCGCGCCTGTGTTTTCGTCTTTATATAGGACCTTCTC
>QHYO01000461.1 GCA_003224135.1 Acidobacteriota bacterium
ATCGTGAAGAGCAAGAGTATGGCAGGGCACTATGCCCCGTACGTTCCCGGATGGGATTGCCATGGGCTTCCCATCGAAACTCAAGTGGAAAAAGAACTCGGCGGCAAAGGCAAAGTTCCTCCGGCGGAATTTCGGAAACTCTGTCGCGAATTTGCGACTCGTTACGTCGAACAGCACAAAAAGGACTTCAAGCGCCTCGGAGTCTTTGGCCGCTGGAACGACCCATACTTGACGATGAGCTTCGATTACGAAGCCACCATCGCCAACGCTTTCCTCGATTTCATGGAGAAGGGTTACGTCTACCGCGGCCGCAAACCTGTGTATTGGTGTCTGTTCGACTCAACCGCGCTTGCAGAGGCCGAAGTCGAATATGAAGATCACGTGAGCCCGTCCATCTGGGTGAAATTTGCGGTGGTCGGCGGTGGCAAGAACGAGGCCACAAAAATTGGCAGTGATGTCTCCGCCGTTATCTGGACTACCACTCCGTGGACCATTCCTCATAATCGTGCACTCGCGTTTCATCCGGACTACGAGTACGCGGTCGTGCAAACGGAAAAGGGCAAGCTGCTGCTGGCTGTCGATCGAGTCGCTGCGCTCCAGTCCGAATGCGAGATAAAACAGGCAGAAATTCTCACGACGTACAAAGGGCGCGATTTCGAAGGAATGAAGTTCCAGCATCCTTTCGTGCCGATTCACGTGCCGGGCGTGCTCGCGGACTATGTCACGCTCGATCAAGGCAGCGGCATCGTTCACACCGCGCCTGGTCACGGCGTCGATGACTTCAATTCCGGCCAAAAATATGGGCTTGAAATTTATGCACCGCTTGACGACAAGGGCGTCTACACGGAGGGCTTGCCCGAATATAGGGGCAAAGACGTCTTCACCGCGAATCCAATCATCGTGAAACTTCTCGCCGATCGCGACGCGCTGCTCGGCCATCATCCCTACAAGCACAGCTATCCGCACTGCTGGCGCTGCCACAATCCTGTGATCTTTCGCGCCACAGAGCAGTAGTTCATTGGCATGGAGGCGATCCCGACCGACAGCAAAAAGTCGCTGCGTGCGGAAGCACTCGCTGAGATTCAAAACGTCAAATGGATTCCAGGCTGGGGCGAAGACCGCATCTACGAAATGATCGAAAAACGCCCGGACTGGTGCGTCTCTCGCCAGCGCTTTTGGGGTGTGCCCATCATCGTGTTCTTCTGCGAGGGCTGCGGCAAACAACTCGAGGATTACGCCGCACTTCGCAATGTCATCGAATGGTTCAAGAAAGAAGGCGCGGACGCCTGGTACAAACATTCTCCTGAAGAACTCCTGCCTGCTGGGACTAAATGTTCCTGCGATGCGTCGAAATTTCGCAAAGAGAACGACATTCTGGATGTCTGGTTTGATTCCGGCTCATCGAATCTCGCGGTTTTGAAGGGCAAAGAATGGCCCGCTGACGTCTATCTCGAAGGACCAGACCAGTATCGCGGCTGGTTTCATAGTTCGCTGCTGGTCGCGACCGGTGTGCGCCATGCCGCGCCTTATCGCGGTGTCGTAACCCACGGCTGGACGCTTGATGAACAGGGCCGTCCCATGTCCAAGTCACTTGGCAATTCCATCGAGCCTGCCGAAATCTCTAATAAATGGGGCGCCGATTTACTCCGCCTCTGGGTCACGTCCGTTGAATATCAGGCCGATGTGAAAATGAGTGAACGCGTGATGACGCAACTCAGCGAAGCCTATCGGAAGATCCGCAACACCTTCCGCTTTGCGCTTGGCAACCTCAACGATTTCGATCCTTCACGCGACACGTTGGCCAACAATCAGCTTGAAGAGATGGACGGCTGGATGATCGAGCGTACGGCAGATCTCGTCAAGAAGTGCCGCGAGTGGTATGCCGCGTACGAATTCCATCGCGTTTACCATGCCATCCACGACTATTGCGTCGTGGACCTCAGCGCTTTCTATTACGACGTCTTGAAAGATCGCCTCTACACCAAGGCGCCGAACAATCCCGCGCGGCGTTCCGCACAAACCGCAATTTACAAAATTAGCAGCGCACTCATTCGCGTTGCCGCGCCGATCCTTGTTTTTACGGCCGAAGAAATCTGGAAATATCTTCCGAAGTCCGCCGCCGAGCCAGCCAGCGTCCATATCACGCTGTTTCCTGAAGAGTCCGAGTTGCGCTCCGGCATCGGCGCTGCCCAAACGGCAGCCTGGGATCTACTCGCTAAAGTTCGCGCCGAAGTTCTTAAGGCTCTTGAAACCGCTCGCAACGAAAAGAAGATTAACTCCGGGCTCGAAGCCAAAGTTCTTTTGAACGCGAATCCTGAACTGAAAGCGAAACTGAAAAATCATTTATCGCAACTTCCAGCCCTGTTCATCGTGTCGCAAGTCGACTTCTTCAGCGCAGGCGCGCCCGACTACAAATCAGAACTGGTTCCGTCGCTCGAGGTTTGCATCCATAAAGCCGACGGTACCAAATGCGAGCGCTGCTGGAACTATTCGACGCACGTCGGTGAAAATTCCCGCTATCCAACGATCTGTGAGCGTTGTTCTGCCGCCTTGGCCGAAATCGAAGGTGCTGCGTCCGCCTCTCACGCCTCATGATTCATGCTTCCCGGCTTCGCTGGCTGATTCTCACTCTCATCACGGTCTTTCTCGACCGCCTCTCTAAAGCTGTCGTCGAAGCCAAAACCGTCGAAGGCTGGCGCCATGAACTCATCCACAATTTCATTTATCTCGTTCACAGCAAGAATCCCGGCATTGCCTTCAGTATTTTTGCGGACAGCAACTCAGACTGGGTCCGCTATGCGCTGATGGCCGGCTCGCTCGTAGTGATTGCAATCCTTGCCTGGTATCTCGTCGCGGCAAAGGGAGTATCTTCACGCTCAGCGGCAGGCCTGGCGCTTCTACTCGGGGGCGCCACGGGGAATCTCACGGACCGCATCATTCACGGTGCAGTCACGGATTATTTTGAGGTACTGTTCGGTTCGTATTGATATCCAGCTTTTAACGTAGCGGACTCGGCGATCACCATCGGAGCGATCCTAATACTTATTGACGTATTCTGGCCTGTGCGTCTTGCGGCGAAGGGCACCCCCAAGTCGCGCTGATTGGCATCTGCTGGCGCATGTATTCCCGTTCCTGCGGCGAATATGGCCAAAGAGACAGGGCAGTACACTTTTGTGAGCGCTAGCCGCGCGTTGGTTGATTGCCGGAGCAGCAATCGTGTTTTATACGTTTCGGCGTGGACCAATGGAATTGAAAGTCTTGTTATGTTTCGCGGCGGCGATAGTGGTGTTGGCTCTCATTCGGAAGAGCTGCAAGTACCTGGCGTTGGTAACCGCTACTATTTTTTCCCGATGCTCGCGTTTTTCGCTTCGGTGATTTGGATGGCAAGCCGCCCCACTCCGGCCACGAGGTTTGCCCGTTTTGGGGCGCTCATTGTTCTCGCTTTGTTGCCGATCGGCATTTGGCGCGACTGGCAATACAAGCCTTTTGTGGATTATGACTTCAAAGCGTTTGCGGCTGATTTTGAACGGGCGGCGCCGGGCAACAAAGTGTCGATCCCGATTAACCCTGACTGGCAAATGATACTTACCAAGCGCTAACAGGCCGTTGTAGCGTGTGCGTACTCCCGGTCCGCTGCAGAATCAGTTCCTCTGGAATCGGTTTCATTCGACGGTCACTTCGCCGATCCATTCGGCCAGGCACACAGAACAGTGTTCGTTTGTGAGTATCATGCTGG
>QHYO01000463.1:0-5181 GCA_003224135.1 Acidobacteriota bacterium
GTTTCCTCAACCACGTGGTTCACGTCAACGTTCGCAATTTCGGCCGCCCCGGTCCGCGAAAAATTCAGCAAATTATTCACAATTTCGCTCGCGCGGAAAGTTTGCTTCACAATCTTTTCGATAATCGAATGCCGGGGATCATTTTCCGGCATCTGCTTGGCCAGCATCTGAATGTAATTGGAAATCACGGCCAGCGGCGTATTCACTTCGTGCGCCACGCCGGCCGCCAGCAGTCCTAAGGATGTCAGCTTCTCCGTTTGCGACATCTGCTCTTCCATATGTTCTCGCTGCGTCACGTCATCGAAGAGCAGCAGCCGCCCGATGCGGTCGCCGGACTTGCTCACCAGCGGCGTGATCGAAACGTTCAACGTCAGCGAGCGCCCCTGGTGCTGCAGTCTCTGTTTATAGATGCCGGTGATCTGCTCGCCGTCGCCGCGCGCAGCGATTTCCGAAGCGAGTTCTGCTGGCAACAGCGAATCGAGTTGTGCCCCCACTGCTTCCTGCCGCGAAACGCCAAAAAGCTGTTCCATCCGCGTGTTCCAGCTTTCCACCGATCCGCTCAGGTCCACGGCAAGCACGCCTACGTGCAGCGATTCCACGATGTTCTCGCTGAAGTCCTTCAATCGCACGATCTCCAGTGCCTTCTGCTCAAGCGAGTTATAAAGCTGTGAGTTGTCGAGCGCCACGGCGACATATCCCGCGATCGTTTCCACCAATTCCACGTCGTCACTCGACAGGAAATCGCCGTCCACGGTCTTGCCAAGTCCCAGCACCGCGACGCTCCGCTCACGAATGCGGCACGGAACGTAGTAATTCAAGTCCAACTGTTGCAAGGCATCGTGCACTGACGGGCTCACGTCGCGTGCCGCGCGAGGCGACTCGAAAAAGAGCGCCCCACGCGTGATCTCGGGCCGGGCCGGCTCGAGGAAACTCAAATCCAAAGGTTCGTTCACCCGCACGCCCATCGAGCGCGCCAGCCTCATTCTTCCCGGCGCCTGCGCGTCCTCCACAAAAATTGCCAGCCGGTCAACCAGCAGTGTCTGCGAAACGCGGTCCATCACCGAAGTCAGCATCGGATCGAGCCGTACTTCATTGGTCAGAGTTTTTCCGAATGAGCCGCCCCTGGATCCATACGCGGATTGGCTGGAACAGAAACGACGCGACCGTTATTGCCAGGACCGCGACAAATCGGTCGCCTGAATTCGTGTGGAATATACCTCCACTCAATCCAACCAGCGCGAAGCATACCGCCGCAACTGCAGCGGTCGCCGCCGTATGCGCCAGTCCGCGCTTGAAGATGATGTCCACGTCCATCAAGCGGTAGCGGATGATCGCGTAGCCGAAACACAACGGAATCAGCACCAGGCTCAACGAGGAAAACATCATCCATGGCTTCTGCAGCGGATTGAGCAGGTAAGGAAAAGCATAAAAAAAGGCGAACGGCAGGCTCCCTGCAAGGGTACCGCCCGAAAGCCACTTCAATTGCTGGCGCAAAACGCCAGACGGCGACTTGCGGAAGTTCGCGTAGAAAACCAAGCCGGCAACGATAAAACAGGCGGCCAGATAACCGAGTTCAACCTTGTCCAGCAGTATTCGGGCGCCCAGCCACGGCAGAAAGCCCAAGGTGTTGCTGGCTACTCCCAAATGCACGAGCAAGAGCGCCAGCGGTGGCCCATACACAAGCGCCAGCTTCGCAAGAAGCTTTTGCGCGGCCTCGGTTCGTTCCGGAAAAACCAATGCAAAATGCAGCAACAAGGCAGGCGCCAGCAGCCGAGCAACGACGCTCGACCAGTACACTTCATAGTCGAACGCGTCGAGCTTTCCGCTGTAGTGAAATGAGTACAGAACAAACGAAACCAGGCAAAAAACGTAGAAATGAATCGCGCGCGGAGCATTCCACCGCCGCACAAAAATGAAAATTCCGATGAACAGGTAAATCAGACCGACGACGCGCAGGTAATTTTCTGCAGTCACCGGCTTCTCAGTGGCCGCAATCACCACCGATGTTTCAAACGAGTCGCCGCCCCGCTCAACCTTGTACCGCAGTTGGCTCCACAGACCGGCTTTCCAGACGCGCCTCGTTACTTGCAGCGCGCCGGTCATTGGCTGTCCGTTGATTTCGATCAGCCGGTCGCCCTGCCGGATTCCCGCTTGCGCCGCAGGGCCGTTCGGGCTGACCTTCCAGGCCTCTACGCCGTGGTCCGTGTCGCGCCAAGCCACCGAATCGTCCGGCGATTCAAACCGGGCGCGCTGGTCAAAATTCAAAATGGCAAAGATCACCGCAGCCAGCGTGGCTAACGCCAGAACCACCGCTCCAAGGCTGACGCGAAAACTTTGCTTCATGACAGGCACCCTATCGCGTACACCAGCGCACCAAAGTTCTACGGTGCAACTACCCTTCCACTCTTTGGAAGTATTCGCCCCTATTTAAGACTTTACTTTTCTATAGCTTAAAGCTTCCCTTGAGGAAACTGGCTGCGGAATTCCATTTTCTGGAAGGGTACCTACAGCTTTCAAGACTGCTAAAACTGCAGGCTGAGTCCACCTCGAAACGTCCGAAAAGCCGGCACCAGCGCCACCTGCCCATCCCTTGTGCTGATTGTCACGGTGCCTTGCGCCAGCAGGTTGTCACAATCCGCTATCGCCTCCCAACGGCCCGGGCCAAGCTTAGGCAGTTGCTGCCGCAGAGAAACATGTAGATACGGATCCATTTGGTAAAGCGATTCACCATAAGCATCTACCCGCGAAACCGCGGGCCCGCTAATCCACTTGTAGCCCACCGTGAGGTGTCCGCCCGTTCGGGACAGTTTTGACGACACGTTAACGCCGACACTGTGCCGCGGGGTCATCCGCAACGAATCTCGCAGAACTCCGTCGTTGTTTGCGCCGGGTGCAAGCGCCCCTGCCATTGCATACAACGCGGTCACTTCCACATCATCGTTAAGCTTTTCGCGGTACGCCAGTCGCCCGCCCCAGCTGCTCGTAGCGCCGCCATCATAAGCAAACGCGCTTGAGAACACATCTTCGAAATATTCCTGCACCGGCAGATCGCTTCCGCGCCCAAACACCGCGGTGTGATGGCTGTCTTCGTGAAATCCCGCGATCTGCAGCTTGCCGTTTTCGCCGATTCGCCGCTCCGCTGAAACTTCTTCGTGCCAGCCCCCCTGAAGCACTGGACGGCCGTTCCTCCACATCAAAGCGGGAAACGCATCAAGCTCGTCGAGCGCTCGGACGAGCGCGGACTGCAGGTCCTCTCCCCCCGATTCCATTGCACTTGGCGCGCCCGGCTGGGACGCAAACACGAGCTTCCCGCGCCATTCGCCTCCAAGCTTCGTTTCGACGCTCAGGCGAGGACGCACCGACGACACAGATCTTCCTAGCCCGACCAAAAGATACTCTCCGCCATAGCGAAGCAAAACTCGATCGCCGAGCGTAACTGCTCCCCCCTGGTCGATGCGCATTCCGCGGAAGGTAACTCCCGTGTTGCCAATCTTCGCTTCACGCAGCACTACTGCCGTGTGCGGCCCCGATCCGATCGTTCCCGTAGGCAGCCACACGGTGGCCACGCCGCCGGCTGGCGACTCGTCATAACTCATCTGACCCGCAACCAGCAGTCTTCCGGCTCCGCCCAGTTTCTGGTCATAGGCAAACGCGGTACCCGGCGCCGCTGCTACATTCGAAACCGATCCCGGACGTCTCGCACCGTCGGTAAATTCCAGCAAAATCTTCGGCGCACGCGCCGCCGTGTCTCCGCTGGCCGTTAGAACGGCAGTCTCATCCCACTGCAAAATCGGGCGCGTTCCTGCCGCTGAGCGCAGCACCCACTTCCAATCGTCCGCATCCGCTTTTGCCGAGTTCGGCTGGCGCCGCAACTGCTCGAGCGACGCAAACATCGACTCCATCTCAATCCGCACCATCGTCGTCAGGTTTGCATTGATGCGAACGTGCTGTTGCAATGTGGGAAGAAATCCGGCGAGGGTGACTCGAATCGTGTACAACCCGGGCGAAAGCTTGTCGCCGCGGAAAATTCCTTGCGTGTTGGTGAGGTAATCGAGCGAGGACGCGGCGCCAGGCGCTTCCGCGAAAACTTCAACGCTTGCGCCCATCTGCGGTGTGCCCGTCAGGTCGCGGACTACGCCTGCCAATTTGCCCGAGACAAGCTTCGACTGTGCCATCGTAGCGCTCGTCCCAAAGGACGCACTCGCTGCGATAAATACCAGGGTCCCCAAGAGCCGGAGTCGTCCCTGTTGCACGACGCTACCTCCCTGGTGCTGTGTTCGCCGCGGCCTTCGTAGGCACCGCACTCGGCGGCTTCACTGTAAAATCCGCCGTTCGCAAAATCGTCTGATTCGCCAATGAATCCGTCGCGCTCACTTCGAGCGTGTACTTTCCCGGCGTCAGCGTCCCGAGCGGCAGCAACCGTTCGATCGTCACCTGATCGCCCGTCTGCTTCATCTCACCGTTCGTCTCTTTAAACTGCATCACCTGCTGATCGCCCTTTTTCACGGTGTATTGAAAAGTCGCGCTCGATTTGTGCGTCGTGTCGTCCGGCTTCAGGTTATACACCTGCATGTAGATTCCGAGCTTGTCCGCCGTCGTAAAATCACCTTCCAGGCGCGGCCGAACTTTGGATGACCCCAGCACAAATTGCCCGGCGCCAATCTGCTTCGCAGGCACGTGTTCAATCTGATCCGCCAGGATCAGCGAGCTCGCTTCCAGCTTTTCGTCGGCGTAACGCGGAACTTGCAGCCGCGAATTCACCACGCCCACGTTGCCGCTCTGCACATCCTTGATCACCAGGTCCAACCGATAAAGTCCCGGACGCAACGGCACGGCCTTTTGATAAATCGATTGCAGCTTGACCGACTGCTGGAACAGCGAATCCGGAAAATCGCGGCTCACCGCTTCCTCAAACGTCTGCACCACTCGGCCCGTCAGTGTGCTCACGCGTCCAAACACGTTCAGCGTCGCCGAGTGCACGCCGTCCTTCGATTGGAACGACAACTGGCTGTTCGGCACCTGCACCGTCACCGGAACCAGCACCGTATCGTTTGTTACTTTCAGGAAATCCGTGCGCCATGCGAAGTGCACCTGATCCCGCACGATTCGCGATGTGACCAGCGCTTCCAAATCCTTGAACTTCACCGCCGGTGCCTGCTGCACCTTCGCGAACTGCTCCAG
>QHYO01000463.1:5268-6460 GCA_003224135.1 Acidobacteriota bacterium
CGATGCCATTCCCATCGATTCCATCAAGCTCAAGCCCGCTCCGGGAACATGCAGCAACGCATCCTTTTCAGAAGGATCCATGGTCATGTGATATTCGCCGGACCCTGAAGGATCAACGAACTCAATCTCAACGTTGTTGCCGATTCCTTCCAGATAACGGTAGCGCCACATTTCCCACGGATACGTTGAAGTCGATCCGCCGCCTTCATTCATCGGCCGGTCATAGGTTCCGCCCGTCGGGTGCGAATCCACTTCGTCCGCAGGCCCCCAAATGATGTAGGTCCGGCCGCGATCCGTCTTCCATCCCGGAATACCTGAAGCGTAATGCTCGTTCGCGTATGCAATGCGGCGGTAGTGCTCTTCCTTAAAATCGTTTTCCGGAAGGTCCGGATTGCTGCTTCGCCGCAGCCAGAATTGCTCGATGAACTGTTCGCGCTCTTCGCTCGTGCTCAACTGCAGAAACGCCGTTCGCTCTTCCGGCGCGATGATGTACACCACGTCTTCGTTGAGCCACTGCTTGTATTGGGCATCCAACTCCTTCAATGCCCTGCCCATTTTCTTTTTTTGTTCTTTGGTGAGCTTCTGCGGAGAAGTCGACGTTGCGGGGTTCGTTGAAGGTACTTCCTGCTGCGCCACAACCGGCGCGAGCGAAATCATCATGGAAAACACGGATACGAAAAGGGAGCGTACTGCCCTGGCCATCTGGACACCTCAACCGCGCAAACCTAAGGATTCTAACGCCCGGACAAGCTCCCGTCAAACGCGTTTCAGGGTTTTTACCTACACGTTCTGGACAAAAAATGCCACATCTCCCGCGTTTTGAGACACTTGCCCTCCCGGTTCAATTTAGATTCTACATTCCAGTGTTTAGTTGCCCTGCCGCCGGGACCTGCCCTTCAGTACAGGTCCTTGAAAGAGCGGTTGAGGTCGAGACAGGGTATCGAGACAGTTCCAAATTGGCAAACTCGACTTGTTGCCGCAGTTTGGTGTCGTAGTGCCGAATTTTTTCCGGTTGTACTTCTGTAGGAATCTGTAGGAAATCGACTGCTATTGCGGCCTCTGCAACATCTTTTCAGACCCAATCAGAGTGTCGAAAATCGCCAGCACGTGCCGACGATACGCCACCACGCGCGACAATATGTCGCGCAGCTCTGGCTCCCGCTCTGCCTCGCGGTGCCACTTCGCCAGCACC
>QHYO01000462.1 GCA_003224135.1 Acidobacteriota bacterium
AACAGCAGTTCGGACATTTGTCCCATGGTCATTTTGCCGGCGGCATTCTGCACGCCGATTTCGTTGAGGAAGGGATTTGTGAACGTGTAGTAGAACTGCAGCGGAATGCAGATCAAAAACGAAGCCAAAACGAAAACCGTGAAGTTTCTGTCCTTGAAGAGACTGAAAGCCTCCGGAGGAAAAATGTTGCTGAGTTTAAATCCATGCGCGGAGCGCAATGGAGGAGTATGCGGCAGTGTAAGACTATAAATGGCCATCAAAATGGACGAAACAGCCGCTACGCGAATTGGGACTGCGGTCGATTCAACACCCATGTAACCGATGATCAGACCAGCCACAATCCATCCCGCGGTACCCAGCACGCGGATCGAGCCGAAATCCTGCTTGGGATCTTTCATCTGGCGAAAGGCGAGCGCGTTTGTGAGCGCCATGGTCGGCATGTAGCAGAGTGAGTAGATCAGGAGAATGAAATAAATTGCGCCGAAGGTCGTGCGCGTCGAAGCAAACCACAGAAGAGCTCCGCCGATTCCGTGAAGCGCGGCGAGCAGCCGCTGGTTCGCGAACAACTCATCAGCCATCAGGCCCACAAGGAAAGGAGAGAGCATGGCTCCCAATGCGGTGGTGCCAGCGGCGAGACCGATTTCCTGCCCGGAAAAGTGCAATCGCTGTCCGAGCCAGGTGCCCAGTGTCACGTACCAGGCGCCCCAGATGAAATATTCCAGGAACATCATTACGGACAGACGGCCTCTCATTTGCAGCAGCACGCAATCACCTCTTGGACCGCTAATTCACTCTAGTCTCGACCCACTCGAACGAAACTTTCTCCGTACTTACCTTTGCGCAACCTGCGTTCGTGTCGGCCCATTCAGCCACAGATCGATGGGCTTTTTAACACCGGGCGGCGGCTGATACGGGAGCGAGATTTTGCGGCCTTCACCAGCGGACGCGTAGCCGGCGTACAGGGCTTGCATCACCACCAGTCCATCTTCGCCGGTTGATTGTGGAGTTTCCTTGCCGCGAACGCAACGCGCGAAGTGGGTTAGCTCTTGCGGCGTGCCGTAATTCCAAAGTTCTTCGAAGACTGGATAGGTCCAGCCCTTGGTAGTGGGCGCCTTTTCCACGGCGTAGCCATAGCCGTTTTCGCTGAATGTCTGCAGCGCGTTGCCCATATGCAGATTTGCGTAGGTCACGCCGGCTCCGCCGAAAACTTCGATACGATCGTCCATACCGCCGCGGCGCGCCCAACTGTTTTCGATCAGTCCGACCGCGCCATTGGCGAATTCCAGGATGCAGAGCGACTCATCTTCCGCTTTTGTCTTATCGCCGTGAACGTACGTGCCCATCTGACAGTAAACAGTCTTGATTGGCGAGCGTCCCAGGAACCAGTAGCAAAACGCGATGCCGTGACAGCCGAGGTCCATGAGCGCGCCACCGCCCGAACGATTCACATCCCAGAACCAGGGACTGTGCGGCCCGAAATGTTTTTCGCTCTGCTTGACGAGATGAATCTTGCCGAACGCGCCGGCATCCGCCATTTCCTTGGCTTTCAGATATTTTGGCGTGAAGAAAAGCTCCTCACCGTACATCAGAAGAACGCCGTGGCGTTTCGCCACGGCAATCATTTCTTCACCCTCGGCAATGGTCATCGCCAGCGGTTTTTCGCAAACAATGTGTTTTCCGGCCGCGGCGACGTCTTTCGTCATTTGCGCGTGCAGACTATTAGGCGCGGCGATGGTAACCATTTCGATGTCGCGCTCTTTCAACATCTCGCGGTAGTCGGTGTACACGCGCGGGATGCCAAATTTCTTAGCCAGCTCGGCTGCATTGCCAGGTGTGGGAGAAGCGACTGCCACCACTTCTGCGTCGTGCGGCATGATCTGAAAGGATGCGGCTTGGATGTCCGCTTGAAATTGCGAACCGATGATCCCGACTTTTACTCTACCGTTGCCCATCGACTCTCCCGTGAATATCAATTGCGAGTCTGCGCGTCGGATTACGACGACGCGGGACCTTGGTCATCGCAGCCGACGTATTCCTTCAAAATACGATTGCCTTTGTACTCTAATTCGTCGTGGATGCCAATTTTGGAAGTGTAGTAGCCTGTGACCGTCATACGTTTCAGCTCCACAAAAAAGCGGACTTCGGGAAGGTCGGTCATCTGCACGTGATCGGAAAGGACCGTTAGCAAAGCGATCCGGTCCTCCGGCGTGGCGTTGACAAAGGTTTTTCCGTGGTAGTGCTGGCTCATTACATCGATCAGGCGGAGCCCGTCTCGCCAAAGCGTCTTCTGATTGTCGTCGAAGCTTTCGCGCAATACCTGGTCGATATAGTCGGCCACTTTGGCCGCCTTGGCTCCGCCCGAGTGGCTGTCTGCTGGAATGACCGGCTTCGGCAGTCTTTGCCGGATGCGACAGCGGTGCAGTTTCCGCCTGCGACGTTTCCGCCAACACTGGCGGCAAAGGCAGCAACGATGCGCCGAGTATGGTAGCGGACGTCATCAGCCATTGACGGCGATCTTGTCTCAAATCAATCGGATCTTTTATGGACATCGCGTCTCCCTACAGATTGCCTTTCCGAAGTTCCTCGGCGAGATAGTCGCAGGAGCGCCAGCATAACGCCATGATGGTCCATGTGGGGTTTTGGCAACTGGCGTTGACAAAGGCACTGCCATCCACGACAAACAAATTCTTAACGTCATGCGATTGCTCAAATTGATTCAGGACTGAAGTCTTCGGGTCGTTCCCCATCCGCGCCGTGCCGAGCTCATGGATGGACCAGCCTTCCGTGAGGACGCGGCTGCTGACGTGCACGATCTCGAATCCCGCCGCCTCGAACATCTCTTGCGCGGTTTCCTTCATGTCCTCGGCCATGCGGTGCTCGTTGTCTCCAAACTTGTAGTGAAAACTCAGCGACGGGATTCCCCACTTGTCTTTCACCACCGGATCGAGTTCAACGTAATTTTCGTAGCGAGAAAGCACCTCGCCGAAAGCGCCCATTCCTATGAACGCTCCCTGGTTCTTGCGAACCTCTTCTTTGAAGGAGGCCCCAAATCCATGCGTGTCAGTTCCCCGGGGAAACATGGCGCTGCCGCTTCCGCCTTCAAACCCGTAGCCGCGGATGAACTTGGCGTGCTTTTCGGCCAAGTTGCGGAATCTGGTTAGGTAAAAGCCGCCGGGCCTGCCGTCATCGAGCGTCGGCGGCTTGCCCACGAGGTCCTTCGCCCGCCCTGCCACGCCAGGTCCCATGACGTGTTCACAGAAATTATGGCCCACATGCCCGCTGGAGTTTGCGACGCCGTTTGGATAGAGACGGGACTTGGAAAGCAAAAGAAGCCGGGCTGATTCGAGCGTAGAAGCAGCGACAATAACGACCCTTGCGCGTACGTTGTAGTCTTTCATCGTCTGCGAATCGACGAAGTGCACGCCACTGGCTTTGCCTGTTTGCGGGTCAACCGTGATTTCGCGCGCCACCGAGTTGGTGCGGAGTGTCAAATTGCCGGTGTCCATCGCGGGATAAATCAAACCGGTGGGAGAGTCAAATGCGGCGTGAATGTCGCAGCCGCCCTTACGCTCGCATGCACCGCGCCCGTAACAGCGGCTCCGGTATTTGTTGTGTTTTAGTCCATCGCTGGTCACGCCCGCGCGGTACTGCGTCAGCACGCGCCCCATTTTCTGGATTCCTTGCTTGAGTGTTACCTCTGCGCAGTTTAGCTTTGTGGGACGCTGGAAAATGCTGTCGGGCAGGTACGGCAAATTTTCTTTCACACCGGTGATGCCCAGATAAAGATCAACCTTGTCGTAATAGGGCGCAATCTCGCCGTAGCTGATGGGCCAATCTTCGCCGTAGCCGTCGCGGGTCTTTGCCTTGAAATCGTAATCAGAGAGCCGCAGAGCGAGCCGCCCCCAGATATTTGTCTTTCCTCCCAGGCAGCGCGCGCGAACCCAGGCGTAGTTGGTTCCAGTGAACGGGTTCTCACGCTCGTCCACGACGATGTTTTTTAGATAGTCGCTGCTGCCTATATAGCTGTGGAGATGCTTGGATTTTTCAAAACCGGGACCATATGGGGGATTACGGATTGTATATTCGTTGAAGCTCATTGAATGTGAATCGGGAGGAAGGAATCCGCGATGAGCATTATCGTAGGGCCATTCCATCGAGCGTAATTCCTGCTCAATCGGAAGCTTTTTTCCGGCCTCAAGTAGCAACACCTGCAGGCCGTGACTGGTAAGGACGTGAGCGGCCATTCCGCCCGCCGCGCCTGACCCGATGATGACCGCATCGTACTTTCTCGTGAGATTTACTTCAGGCTCGGCCATCGGGAAACTTTTCCTTTAACACTCGGCAATGAGCTTTGTCTGCTCGCAAGGCAGAATGCCGATTATGCCAAAAGCCGCCGAAGTATGTTCGAGAAAAATTGATTACGTTGAACGCAGCATCCCGCCGCGCTCGCCGAGGGATACTACATCATTGATCCGCTTCAGGCAGGCAATGAAATTACGTAAGATGGGTAGTCTATGGCACTTGATACCAGCCGAATTGAAGACGACCTGCGCAAACTGAGAAAGACTATCAAGAAGATGCCTCGGCGGCCGACTCCGGGAGAAATTCACCGACTCCGCACACGCGCGCGGCGCCTTGAGGTTGAGCTGCAGGCCTCCGGACTCGATGCGCCGCTCAACGAGAAATGGCTGCTTAAGCAACTCGCTGGCATCAGGAGGAGAGCGGGCAAAGTGAGGGATATGGATGTCCTAACCACTCACCTGACCACCGTGCGTGTGGATGGCGAGCGGGACTGCCTGATCCAGCTTTTTGAGTATCTGGGAGCGAAGCGCTACGACAAAGCCGAGCGGTTGCATCAACTGGTCAAGGAACATCGCAGGGCCCTAGACAAGAGACTGAAAAAAATCGCTCGAGTCCTGGAAATACAGATGGAAGAGAGTAGCCCTGCGGAAGCTGCTACCAGTGCCGCGCTGAAGTCTTCGGCGGAACTTGAAACGCACGGCAATTTGAATCGCGGCAACCTCCACGAGTACCGCCTGAAGGTAAAAGCGCTGCGATACATCCTGCAAATGGGAGAAGAAACACGTAACAAAGAGTTTGTAGAGTCGTTAGGAAAAATCAAGGATGAAATCGGCGAGTGGCACGACTGGGAGGAACTGAATTCGATTGCGGCGAAGATACTGGATCACAGTGCCGGTTGCAAACTCCAGCGCCAACTAAAAGAAATCACTCAGCAAAAATATGAATCCGCGCTTTCCTCAGCCAACAAATTGCAGAAAACGTACTTCCGGCCACTCAGCGGAAAGAAAGGGCAAGGCGCGAACTGGAATGGCCAAAAGGCTTCGCGCGCGGTTGGCGCGGTGTCGGGACTCGCGGCAGGATAACCGCGAGTCCGCGATCTTGATGCTCCAGGATGTACGCCAAGCTACACACATCACCTGATTGCATCAGTCTTGTATTGCCGCTATTTGCGTGTGGAGGAGGAGGTGCGACAAAGCACGTCCACCTGCACGGTACCGGTTGCAAGAAAACGAATGAGACGCGACGCCAGGAGTGACAATGCCAGGCAAGAGTAAGCGGCCAACCAAATCGATCAAAAGAAGCCCAACAAGAAGGGCGAAAAGAAAGAGCGTACAAGCTGCGCAAACCGGAGTCAGAGAGACGACGTCCGGTTCTGAAAGAAGTTCACTCGATCCAAACCGCGAAAAATTAATCCCGCAGGAGCAAGACTCTTCGCACACCGCCAAGGGACGACTGTCCGGTGATGTACAAAATCTTTCACAGGAAGAATTGTCCGACTCAGAGAGCGTCGAGGAACTGGTGGAAGAAGGTCAGGACTTCGAAGGGGAGCTCATTGAAGGTATAGAAAATGCTCCTCCCGCTGATCAGGGCGAGGTCCGAACGCACGCTCCCGCCGAGCCTAACGAGGAAGCGCCAGACTACAAAAACCGAAATCGCCTTTAACCTCGGACTTGTAGGCCTTCGCGCCGCTCGGCGTTTTACACGCGAATCGCGGCAATCTTCTTAAGATCCGCAAGGAACTGCCGTTCCTGCTCGTGCCGCGAATCCTCATCGGGAGCCCGCAGGATCGCGGATGGATGGACAGTGGCCATCACATAGGGTGCGATCGTGGATTCTAGAAACTCTCCACGGTGCTGCGTGACGCGGAAGCTTCGTCCGAGCAGAGTTTGTGCGGCTGTTGCGCCCAGGCAGACAATGATCTTCGGCTTTAATGCTGTGATTTCCGCATTCAGCCAGGGTTTGCAAGCAGTAATTTCGCCGACGCTCGGCTTTTTGTGAATACGTCGTTTCCCGCGTCGTTCCCATTTGAAATGTTTGACTGCGTTCGTCAAATAGACACGCTTCATCTCGATCCCAACTTCTTCCAGTTTTGCGCGCAAAAACTTTCCGGCTGGCCCGACAAATGGATGGCCCTGCAAATCTTCCTGATCGCCAGGAACTTCACCGATCAGCATGATGCAAGCGTTTGGAGAGCCTTCTCCAAAAACGGTTTGCGTCGCGTTTTGCCAGAGATCACAATTCCTGCAGTTTTGCGCCTCTTCCGATAGCTTTTTCAGGTTGTACGAAAGCAACGGAAGCTCGCGCGATTGGCGGGCTTTCTTCGACCGGATCACCATGCTGGTAAGATGCGGAAGAGCCGGGAACGTTTAATGAGCTGCCATTGCACCCGCGACGGCACGACAACTATTAAATCCAGGTAACTGTGTCATTCCTACATTCTGAATCCTTCTTCATTCCATGTTTCCCTGTATGGAAACTCAACGCCTTAAGGTGTTTATGTTAGCGGAACGATTTGCCTGTCCCATGGTGCCACTTCGCATGGGTTTGCTCGTAGCGAAACGCTAGATGATTTAATCGAACAGAAAGGTTCGGCGGTTTCGATTTGCTTGAGCAGCAAGATTGGCGTGGAGGCTTACAGAGTCGACAGCGAATAGACGGACACAGCAAATTACGTCAGCAAGCGTCGTAATCTGGCCCGGACTACGAACGTCAGCACTTCAAGAAGTAGGAAGGTAGATTTTCAGGGTAAAAACTGAACATGCCCGAGAGCACTGCAAAAGCCACTCGCTGTAGCCAGCGCGGGAAATTGAGCATGAGCTGCCTTCTTCGGCCGCACTGGAAGGCGTTAACGCTGGCATTCATCGCCGTCCTGGGCGAAACGTTAAGCGACATTCTCGAGCCCTGGCCCATTAAAATCGTCATTGACAATATCTTGCAATCAAAGAAGTTGCCAGACTGGCTGGGCGGATTTGTCTCTCACACCTTTGGCCACGAAAAGCTTCCAATTCTAAATTTTGCGGTCCTGGCGGTTGTCGCGATCGCCGTGGTGGGGGCAGCCAGCTCTTATGTCGAGAAGTATCTGACGACGAGCGTTAGCCAGTGGGTAACGCACGATCTTCGCCGAACACTCTACAACCATATTCAGAGACTCTCGCTATCCGAACACGACAAGGCGCAAACGGGAGACTTGATCACTCGTGTCACGAGCGATATCGGTGCCATCCAGGATTTCATCAACTCCGCGCTTCTCGGTATGCTCGTCAACTCGTTGACTCTGGTCGGCATGATCGGAGTCATGTTGTACATCAATTGGCGATTTACATTGATCGCCCTTTCGATTGCCCCGGCGCTTTTCGTAGTGGTTTACACGTTCACTCGACGCATCAAGCAGGCTTCGCGCGCGGTTCGGAAGAAGGAGAGTGAACTGGTTTCGGTCGTGCAAGAAGTGCTGACTTCGGTGCGTGTCGTGAAGGCGTTCGCACGGGAAGATTTTGAAGTGTCCAGGTTCGAATCGCAAAGTCTGGAAAACGTGGAGACAGCGCTTCGAGCACGAAGCATTAAGGCAAAGCTCTCGCCGATTGTCGAGGTGCTGGTTGCGATCGGGACTTGCCTGGTGCTGGGATACGGCGCGCGATTGGCGCTGCGGGGCGAACTCAGCGCCGGCATCTTGATCGTCTTTCTCTTGTATTTGGGGAGAATGTACAAGCCTATGCGCGAGCTCTCCAAAATGAGTGACGCGGTCTCGAAAGCGATCGTGGGATTCGAGCGCATCCAGGAAGTACTGCAAGTAGAAGCGCGAGTGCGCGATTTGCCGCGCGCGCGGCGCGCTCCGCGATTTAAAGGAAAGATCGAATTTGAGCACGTAAACTTCGCCTACGACGAAAAACCGCCGGTTCTAAACGACATTACCTTCAAGCTTGAGGCTGGGAAGGTGGCCGCCATTGTCGGGCCGTCAGGCGCTGGCAAGACGACCATCATTAGCCTGATTCCACGCTTTTACGATCCACAATCCGGAAGAATAAAGATCGATGGCGTCGACATTCGTGAGTACAGGCTGAAGTCGCTGCGCGAGCAAATCAGTTTCGTCTTACAGGACACTCTGTTGTTCCACGCCTCCATATGGGACAACATTGCATACGGGAAGCCAGACGCCGAGCCGCAAAAAGTCGTCCGTGCAGCAAAGCTGGCGAACGCGCACGAATTCATCGAGAAGATGCCCGAGGGATACGCCACGATGCTTGGCGAGCGTGGTATGACGCTTTCCGGCGGGCAGCGTCAGCGCATTGCCATCGCCCGCGCAATTATTCGAGACACGCCCATACTCATTCTCGATGAACCGACTTCCGGGCTTGATTCATCTTCCGAGCAAGCGGTCATTGAAGCACTGGACCGGCTGATGGAAGGACGGACGTCTATTGTCGTAGCGCATCACCTTAGTTCCATCCGCCACGCCGACGTCATATTTGTGATTAAAGATTCTGAGCTGGTGGAGGAGGGAACCCACGAAGAATTGCTGGCCGCAGGAGGGGTTTATTCGGACCTATATAGGATTCAAACCTGTGAAAGCGCGGGAGAATTAAAGGAGCAGCCGACCGCCAGCTGATTTTGTTCTAACGAACGAAAGCAGGGTAATGCGGATGCGACGACTTAAGAGCGTAGCGACGACACTACTCATACTGTGCCTTGCGAGCGCTGCTGCGCCAGCAAGCGCGCAGGAGCATCACAAGGACCAGAAGCACAAACCCCGCAAAAGCACTGTTGATCTGCCCGCTGTCTTATGGCGCGATCCGGGCGATATATCCGCACGGAATCTTTTCTACGGCGCAGGAGGGCGCGAGGATGCCCCAGATCCCCGCGGCACTTTCATTTTCGACAAAGAGGACATGGAAGGGACGAGCCCAAAATTCAATGTTAAGGATGCAAATGGGGTTGAATGGCGGGTCAAGTTGGGCGCAGAGCCCCAGTGCGAGACGGCTGCGACGCGTTTATTGTGGGCAGCGGGATATTTTGTGGACGAGGACTACTACCTGCCGGAACTGAGGGTCGAGGGCCTGCCGAAGCTTCGACGCGGCCGAAAATTTGTAACCGAAGGCGGCATCGTACACAGGGCCCGTCTTAAGAGGAAAACCCATGGAATCAAGAAAATCGGAAACTGGGACTGGTTTCAGAACCCGTTTGTCAGCAGCAAAGAATTAAACGGGCTTCGTGTGATGATGGTGCTGATGAACAATTGGGACTTGAAAGAGATCAATAATGCAATCGACGTCGTCGATGGCGAGCAACGATACGTCGTGAGCGATCTTGGCGCGAGCTTCGGTAAAACCGGGAACTCCATAACCCGCTCCAAAGGTGACCTGAAAGGATACAAGGAATGAAAGTTCGTCAAAAAAACGACACCCGAAGAAGTCGATTTCGAACTGCATAGTCGTCCTTTTTTTCTGACCGCGATCAATATTTCAAACTACCGGAAGCGCACAAAGATGGAAAATTTGGCAAAACACATACCCCGGAGCCACGCTAAATGGGTCGGATGGTTGCTCTCTCAACTCTCCGACGAGCAAATCCGCGACTGTTTTCAAAGCGCTGGCTACCTTCCTGAGGAAGTGGACGGATACACGGAAGTAGTGAAAAAGCGCATCGCGGCCTTGAACGCGTTGTGACCCTTGAGCCGTTGGCTGCATTTTCTGACGATGCGAGTCGGGCTCTTTGGAGACCGAAAAATGAAACTGATCATTCAACCGGATGATGGACCGGGGCCTCTCCTTTCGGCGATAAAAAGCGCGAAGAAAAGCCTGCAGATTGCCATTTTTCGCTTTGACCGCAGTGATATTGAAGAAGCTCTGAAGGCAGCCGTCGCGGATGGCGTGAAGGTTACGGCGCTGGTTGCTGATGTGAACCGCGGTGGAGAGAAGAAGTTGCGCCAACTTGAGACACGCTTTCTGGAGGCGGGTATTACGGTGGCACGGACCGCCGATGATTTGGTCCGCTACCACGACAAATTGATCATCGTCGACCGGCGCACTCTGTTCATGCTTTCTTTCAATTTCACTCACATGGACATTGAGCATAGTCGCGGATTCGGAATTGTCACCAGGAATGGAGCACTGGTTCAGGAGGCTCTCCAGCTCTTCGACGCTGACTGCGCGCGCCGCCCGTACACCGTAGGTCCTGATACGTTCGTGGTCAGCCCGGCGAATTCGCGAAAGGTGCTTCGCAGTTTCCTAAAGCGCGCGAAGAAGCAGTTGCTGGTGTACGATCCACAGATTTCCGACAGGGATATGATCCGAATCCTGCAGGAGCGTGCAAAAGCAGGCGTCGAAATCCGTGTCATTGGCAAAATCAGCGACCGCACCGGGATCGCAGTTCACAAATTGACCAGGCTGGGTCTACACACTCGCACGATTATTCGCGACGGCCGTCAAGCCTTTGTTGGCAGCCAGAGCCTGCGTGCAGTCGAGTTGGATTCGCGTCGCGAACTTGGTTTGATCGTCCGTGAACTGAAGGTTGTTAGGAAAGTTGTCGCGACCTTTGAGTCCGATTGGAGCACCACTAACGGCCATGAGGAAAAACTGACCGGCGAGCAACCTGCTCCAGTCCAAAAAGAAGAGGCGGAAAAAGTGATTGCGTCCCTGGTCGAAGAACTGCACCCGGTCGCCGATACCGTAAGAAAGGCCGTCAAGAAAGTCGCAACGCAAAACGGTGGAGAGATCCTGCAGGACAAGATGGTGAAGTCCACCGTGAAAAAAGTGGTGAAAAAGGCCGTGAAGCAGGCTGTAAAAGAAGTGGCAAGGGAGTCCGGAAAAAACAAAGCCTGATCTGAACTGCAAACGAGGAATAGTTCGAGCGAGGAAAACATTATGCAGATGAAACGGAGGCTCCGGCATGCAAGTCAGGCGATATTGCTGGCTGCTGCGCTCTTCTTGGCACTGGCGCCCGTCGCCAGCGGCCAGAACGCATCTCCGTCCTCTCCAAAGGAGGAGGCAAAAAACGCTGAGGAGTTCAAAGAATTTCTAGACCGCGTTCGGGCGTATGTAACTCTTCATAAGACGGTTGCCTCATCACTTCCGGTGCTGAAACCTACCGCTCTACCCGAAATGATTAACGCTCACGAGCAGGCCCTCGGTAGAAAAATTCGTGAAGCGCGCCCCCATGCGAAGCGTGGGGATATTTTCTCGGAAAAATCACGGGCAGCATTTCGCAGGGCAGTGCGCGACGAATTCCGAGGCCCTCAAGGCCGCCTGGCCCGCAAAACAATTCAACAAGGTGAGCCGCTGAAGGAGGTTCATGTGCGCATCAACGAGCCTTATCCGGACGGCGTGCCTTTCACTACCGTGCCTCCAACGCTTTTGCTGAGATTTCCCAAACTGCCGGACGAAGTGGCTTACCGGATCGTGGGCCGTGATCTGATCCTTCTGGACGTCGAATCGAACCTGGTCATCGACAGCATTCAAGAAATATTTCCCCCAGCCATTTAATTCAGGGTAGTCACATGAGAAAAACCCGGATACTTCTACTAAGCTTTGTAAGCGTCTTTTTTCTCGCCGCGCGTGCCGACGAATTCAGGTTCCCGCTCAAGTCCGGCTCAGTCCGTTTTGCAGCCATCGGTGACATGGGAACAGGGGACACGGCACAGTATGAAGTGGCTCAGCGAATGGTCGCTGCCCGCCAGAATTTCCCGTTCGAATTTGTGATCATGCTTGGCGACAACATTTACGGCGGCAGTACGCCCAGGGACTTTGAGAAAAAGTTCGAGGTGCCGTACAAGCCGCTGCTGGACGCAGGTGTAAAGTTTTACGCCTCACTCGGCAACCACGACAATCCTAACGAGCGCTTCTACAAGCTCTTCAACATGAACGAGGCTACCTATTACACCTTCAAGAAGGGCAATGTCCGCTTTTACGTGCTCGACAGCAATTACATGGACGCCAAGCAACTTGAGTGGCTGCAAAAGCAATTGCAAGAAGCCGGAGAGGGTGATTGGAAAATCTGTTACTTCCATCACCCCCTGTATTCGTCTGGAAAATCGCACGGCTCTTCAATCGAGCTGCGGTCACTGATCGAGCCGCTGTTCATCAAGTATGGCGTGGACGCCGTATTTTCGGGTCACGACCATGTCTACGAGCGCGTAAAGCCTGAAAAGGGAATTTATTACTTTGTTGAAGGCTCTTCCGGCCAATTGCGCGCTGGCGGCCTGGCAAAATCCAGCATTACAGACGATGGCTTTGATTCCGATCGCACTTTCATGATGATTGAGATCACCGGCGATGAACTGTATTTTCAAACGTTATCCCGCGCCGGCAATCAAGTGGACTAGGGCGTGTTAAGGCGCCCGGTTCGAACGCCCGAGCCGACGAAGTAATGGTCTTGCTAAAGGCAGCGAATGCCAATTCCGAACCAGGCTGATCTCTGAACTCGATTACTCTAGCGCTCCCTTCTGTCTCGTGGCCTATATAGGGTCATTTACCCCCGCTCATCAGCAGTTCGCCTGATGGGCAGCGAGACTGATCGCACCGTAGCATTCCTTAAGTTGAGCGTTCCACAACACAGGTCTGCGCATCGCGTTTCAAGGGCGCTGTTGGCCTTTAGCCTTGCAACAAGACGCGGAGCGCGACCACTGAGGAGGGATCTTGAAAACTAAAACGCTTGGCATTCTGACCCTGGCATTTGGCTTCCTTGCATGCGGTACGCTTGCCCAAGATACGGCGAGCAAGCCGAAGTCCAAGGCGGAAGTGCGAACGATAACAGGCTGCCTGTCCAAGGGCGACAGCGCAGATGAGTTCCTGCTGACAGCCAAGGACGGAAGCACGTGGGAAGTGCGGAGCTCGACGGTGAAATTGGCCGATCACGTGGGACACACTGTGGCCGCGCACGGAGTTGTGTCGCACGCAAAATTGCATAACTTGAAAGAGGACGCCAAGAGCGCCGCCGCCGACACCGGTGCAAAGAAAGAAGACACAGAACACGGCCACTTAAAAGTGACGTCGCTAAAGATGGTTGGAGACTCCTGCAAATAGGAGTCTCGAACCTGAGCACATACGATTCTATCGCCAATGCGGGAATCTGATTGGCAGGCAAGGAGAAAATCGTGGACTTACTTTGGACCATTGCGGTGATTCTTCTGATTCTGTGGCTCCTGGGAATGGTCTCGTCCTACACGTTGGGCGGGTTTGTACACATTCTTTTGGTGCTCGCAATTGTGGTTGTCTTGATCCGGGTGATACAGGGCCGAAGAGTAGTTTGAAAAAGTGTCTCAAAACAGCGTTAGCGTCTGGCGGCCGTTCTGCTGTTTATCGGCGATCATAGCTTGAACGATCTCTCAAGGCCGCCGGGCGCGAAAACATCTGTAAATTTCCGCAGCTCGCCGTTCGCGCACAGGCTTCTTCGTTCGATTTGCCGATCGCCCAAAACAATCGCATTTTCACGCACTCCCCCGTTCACAGAGGAGCGACGGAATGTCTGAATCCTCTGCAATGAAACAGGGGTTTGAGTCGCCAAAAACGCCCCAGTCTGAAAATCTGCTGACTCGACTGGGCCCTGGCCTGATTACCGGAGCGGCAGACGACGATCCAAGCGGCGTTGCAACGTACTCGCAAGTGGGTGCGCAATTCGGCTTCGACATGCTGTGGATTACTCTGTTTTCCTTCCCGCTCATGGCAGCGATTCAAGAAATCTGCGGCCGCCTGGGCCGCATCACGGGCATGGGCGTCACAGCGAATCTTACAAAGTCCTACCCAAAAAGCCTCGTCGGTTTCTTGGTTTTGCTGTTGTGCGTAGCCAATGTCTTTAACTTAGGCGCGGATATTTCCGCGATGGCGGCGGGAATGCAATTGGTCGCCGGGGGCAAGGCCGAAGCCTACGCCGTCCTATTTGGAGTGATTTCTCTTCCGCTTCAAGTTTACGTACCTTACCGCAAATATATTCATTATTTAAAGTGGCTCACATGGGCGCTATTTGCGTATGTCGTGACAGCTTTTGTCGTTCACGTGCCGTGGGGACGGGCTCTTCGAGCTACCGTTGTTCCCTCTGTCTCACTCGATGCGAACTACTTGATGGCACTAGTCGCGGTTCTCGGCACGACCATAAGCCCATACATGTTTTTTTGGCAGACATCACAAGAAGTCGAAGAAGTCAAAATCAACAGAGATGAATCTCCGCTCAAGAAAAAGCCCTTTCAAGCGTTTGAACAATTCAGGCGCATCGCTTTCGACACGCGCGTCGGAATGGCGATGTCCAATCTGGTGGCCTTCTTCATCATCCTTACAACCGCTACGACGGTACGTGTTTCGGGTAGCGCCAACGAAATCAAGACCGCTGCCGATGCTGCCAAAGCTCTCGAACCTCTGGCTGGGCACTACGCTTTTCTGGTTTTTGCGGCGGGAATCGTGGGAACCGGAATGCTTGCGATTCCCGTGCTGGCTGGCTCTGCGGCTTACGCGGTGTCCGAACTCTTCAAGTGGCGCGCGAGCCTTGAAAGCAAACCAAGCCGCGCGCGAAAATTCTATTACGTCATTGCCGCCGCGACGATCCTGGGTCTCGGTCTGAACCTCGTTGGCTTCAATCCAATCCGAGCCTTGTTTCTGTCGGCACTGCTCAATGGCCTGGTCGCTGTACCCTTCATGTTCTTACTCATGCTCATTTCGATGAATCCCGCCATCGTGGGCAAATTCCAGCTGCCTTTTTACTTGCGCCTCATTGGTTGGGTGGCAACAGGCCTCATGGCAGGCGCCTCGCTGGCCTTCCTAGCAACCGTTCTGCACGGATTTTGGGCTCGATAGTTTATTTTGGGTTGTTCCTTCCCGATTTTTTAGCTCCTGTTCTAAGGACTTCCTTCTCCTTCATGCAACGCTGCATCTCATCGTAAACTCCACGCCTTTTCACGATCGGCGCGACCGTAAAGGAACGTCTACAGGAACGTCGGCACATGCCTACAGGATGTAACGCATCGATGACGCCTCCCGCCTGGCAGTAGCCTAGCGAACTAGCTGGCCCGAAATTCACGGGAGAACTGTTTATGAAAGCCGTCGGTTACGAAAGCAAAGAAAAAATGGCGGTATCATCGCGCGCCAAGCCGACTTTGAAGGCGCCGACCGACGCCTTGCTGCGAG
>QHYO01000464.1 GCA_003224135.1 Acidobacteriota bacterium
AACGAGGCCAGTCCAATTTGGCCTATCGGCCCATTGTGGCATGGAAATTAGTTTCAGTGAGGTCAGCTACTCGAGTGAGTCGAACTTCTCTTCGAGTGCCGCGAACCCTGCGTCCCCGTCCTTCACAGCTTTCGGCGACAAATCGCTGAATGGCTCTTCTGAAGGAAACTTTTTCAGCAATCGGTCTTCTGTCATTTTTTCGTGGCCCGAAAAGGCAAACCGCAGGTACAACTTCACGTTCCCGTTCGATGCCGCAGATCTTTCCGACTCGGCTTTGCCCTTGGATTTGCCCGTTTTGTTTCCCTTCGCCGCTTTCGAGGTCTTTTCAGATTTCTCATCACGCTCGACACTCTTCTCGGTTGCCCCCTCATCCCCTGTGCGTTCAAACTTGTACAGCAATTTCTTGTCCAGCCGGAACGCTTGCTTCCACATTTCCAGCTTGTGTCGCGCCTGCTGCGCTTTCTCTTCATCCGTACCAAAATCAAAAGTCATGTATATGTGCGCCATAGTTTGAGTCTGCGATGACAGCTATCTTTAGTCAAGAATCCACGAACTCTGCTGTTCCGGCGCCTAAAATCCGGCGACCGCGTCGAGCGGGAATTGTCGTATGATAAAAGCTGGTCTTTCAAAGAATGAATTGCAGGATCAAAGACATTCGCTCCCGCGTCCGTCGAATCGGCGCGTGGACCAGCCTCCTCGCGCTGCTGCTCGTTTATGCGCCGATGGCGAGCGCCACACTGATGGCCATTACTGGCGCTTGCTGCACTGGTGACCGCTGCCCCATTCACGGGAATCATCATCCCGCACAAAAGGGCGTCGCACAAACCAGTGAAGACGCTCCGATGGACTGCGGACACGAAGGCCACGATTCGAACCAGATGCGATCCTGCTCAATCTCCTGTTGCCACGACGTCGAACAATCCGCTGTCCACGCCCATATTTTTCTACTGACTCGCCTCTCCGTCTCGACAGCCCTCGCGCCATCATCTTTCACGCCGCTCACCTCCATCGCCCAAAAAGTTTCTCCCGTATTCGCTCCTCTCGGACCGCCTCCTAAACCGTTCTCAAGCTAGCTTCACCGAATCCCCACTTTTCTAATGGCCCCGCCGGAACGGGGCGTCACCTCAATCCATTTCCTGCCGGCCCTCGCCGGGCAGCCAACCCTGTTTAGGAGAACGTCTTTCACATGAAGCGAAAATTCGGTTTTTGTACCTCCATTTACTTATTGCTCGTCGCTGCTTGCTTCGTTTGTCCCGCACTCGCCAGCATTTTTGGGACAGTTCGCGGCATCGTGCACGATGCGCAGCATCGCCCAATTTCCGGCGCTCGTCTTCAGTTGCAAGCAAAACAGTCTGATTGGAAACGCGAAGCCGTCACGGACGATGAAGGCAAGTTTCAATTCGACGCCGTGCCCGCGGGCGACTATTTAATCCATATTTCTCGCGATGGATTTCGCGAATACTCGGCCGGCCTCGCCGTCACGGCGGATTCCGCGCCGCTTCGGCATTTCCCTCTCGAACTTGCCGCCGTCACCGAAAAAGTTGAAGTCAGCGAAAACGCGCAAACCCTCGATACAAGTTCGTCCGTGAGCCAAACAACGTTGACCCGCGAAACGATTTCCTCCACTCCCGGCGCCACTCGCACCAACAGTCTCGAGCTCATCACTGACTACACTCCCGGCGCATACATGGTTCACGATCAGCTCCACGTGCGCGGCGGCCACCAGGTTTCCTGGCTCGTGGACGGCATCCCTGTTCCCAACACCAACATCGCCTCAAATGTCGGACCGCAGTTCGATCCAAAAGACATGGACGTCGTGGAAATACAGCGCGGCGGCTATGCCGCCGATTACGGCGACCGCACGTATGGGGTGTTCAACGTGATTCCGCGCTCAGGATTTGAGCGCGATCGCGAAATCCAGCTCCTTCTGACCTACGGAAATTTTCACCAGACTGACAGCCAGATTAGTATCGGCGACCACACCGAACGGTTCGCCTACTACGCGAGTGTCAGTGCAAATCGCACTGATTTTGGTCTCATGCCACCCGAGCCGCATGCGCTTCACGACAACAACAACGGCGTCAGCGGATTTACTTCACTCATCTTCAACGCAACTCCAAATGATCAACTGCGGCTTGCAGCCTCCGCGCGCGCCGACTTCTTCCAGGTGCCCAACACCTCGGATCAGCAAGCTGCCGGCATTCGCGACACGCAACGTGAGCGCGATGGTTTTCTTAACCTTTCCTGGGTACGCACTTTCGAGCCGGGAGTCTTGATGACCATATCGCCTTTCGTTCATTGGAATCGCGCGGCTTATGACGGCTCTTCGCCGATTCCCAGCCTGTTGCCGGACCAGCCCCCAATTCCAACCGATCACAAC